>JAIPAP010000002.1 GCA_021740045.1 Bacteroidales bacterium | reverse complement strand
TAGTGATTTATTGTTTTCAATTCTTTTTTCTTATGGTGCATGGCATCTTGAGGAGAATAGCTTGCATTTTCAGGATAGCTATAATAATGTAGAAATGATATTCAAAAAGGAGGGTACAGAATTGATACCTGTTAAATCGTTCTTATTTCTGACAGATAATTCGCTTAAAATAACAGATTATACTGTATCGGAGCCCCTTTTCAAGAAAATTGAAATACCCTCGGTAAAGGAGAAGATGGAAGCTGTAAAGGCTGATACAACAACTAATCTTCCTAAGAATGGTGTATACCAAGGTAATTATGGCTTTAAACTGGTGTTGAAAGGAGAGCGTAAATATGAATATTGGTATCGTGATGTTAGGGTTTCAAAAGGTCATTGGACAAAAGAGAACCATATACTTAAAATGAAAGATGCTGCCTTGAATCACACTTTTATGATGGCAATAGAAGATAAATACCTTATTGATATGTTTTACCCCGGTTCAATAGATGTTAAACTGCAAAAGCCATAGCAATTACCAACACGGGTGAAAAAGGACATATAAAAACCAACACCTATATGCCTTCAATCAGAATTTTCTTACCTTTATTCCCTCAGCATAAGCATAATTAACCCGGTAGAAAATGCCGCCCGTAAAAACCCACATAGCTGTTATAACTCAAATTCGTCCAACGGATAAGCGGGGGCATGGGAAAAATAATTCTTTAAACACATCCGGGAAAAGCTGCAAAACACCACCGGAAATCAAATGGCTGGTATGCTTGGAAATAACTTATTCTATAAACCAAGCCACAAGCCGGAACACCACCAATGGCAATACCAATCGCTGCAACATATATATAGTTATAGCCTTTAACCGTGCTTCACTTGTTACTTCCTTAGGCGATATTGCCAATATGAAAACAGGCGCTAATGGAGGTATCGGTTTTAGTAATTCCACAGCTAGCCTGTTTCTGGGTTCAACAAGGGTTATGGCCAGTTCGGGGGGAGGAGATGGTTGGCATCCGCCTATGGCAATTGATGATGTTGGAAATGCAGCTAGTTACGCTTCCGGCGCAATTGGCCTAACCCAAATAGGAATGTTAGAATATCGAATGACTTTATCCTTATCCAGCAAAATTGGAACATTTGGAAGATTTAGTTCAACATATGGCACCCTTGGAAAAATAGGAGGTCGACTTGGATACGCTGGAGCAGGTATTAGTTTAATTTCAGATATTGGAGAACTACGTTCTGGAAAAATTGGTGCGGGGAGGTTTACTTATAGACTGGGTTCTTTAGGTACTTCAATAGGTGTAGTTTCAGCAATTGGTGGTCCTGGGGGTGCAGTTGGAGGTGCTGCTGTTGGTGGGATTTCTATAGAAGCAGAGTATATCTATGATAATTATCTGGTTCCTTTTGGCAACGAAATACAATATCAGATTTGGAACTTTGAAAATGCTATAAAAGGTGGTTGGTATCCAGGAAGATAGAAATTTGTCAATTACAGCACGTAACCATATAGGTGCATTACAATCGTTGTTGATTGTATCAGTAATATTTATAGGTATATTAATATGGTTTCAATTTAGTATTGATGCTGTTATTGGTATTAGCATTCTTTGGGGCATTGATGCAATAACTTCACTATACTTGCATTTTGAGTACTTGTCCAAGAACAAAGGCGAAGAATACGAAGTCAGAGACAGTGAATTAATCAGGCGAAAAGACGGTAAAGAAACGATTTACAAGAATGATGAAATAGAAAAGATAATTGTTTATTTATCGCCAGCATTGTATAAAAATAGCAATTTTCATTTTTTGGCAATAGAGGGGTACCATTATGCCATTATTAAGATGAAAAATGGAGAAAAGCTAATTTTAACTTCTTTATTGGCTCCGCGTATTGATAAGTCCTTAAAACAAATTAGAGGAGTATTATTTGAGAAACGAAAACGATTATTTTGTAGCATACTATAAATAAGCCCGGCCAGTCCGGGCTTATCTAATGATTTTAATTTATACGTTTTATTCTCTTCAATTTGCCGGAGACCAACAATGGTAGAAGTCCAGCATTTATGCTAGCCTGTCATGGGAATATCCAAAAGGGTTGGGAGTTTCTTTTTGTTACGCTCTATATTGCACTTACTATAATATCAATATTTTTCGCATAAGATAGAACTACAGAAATTAACTATTTTTCACTCTATCAGTTTTGTAATCCTTTCAATGAATTTATCAAGGAATCCCGCAGTTACAGCTGTATTTTTAGAAATAATCAGGCTTTCGTTCAAGAGGAATATTTTATGCAACCTTATCCAACTTTCCAACGGAAGTTCTTTTTCTCCCAAAAAATCACCTCTATTCATTTCCAGTGAAAGCTGGTCATTATGCAGTTTGGATGTGATTTGGACCATCAAGTAATCACCAGTTTTGTTAACTATTTCGTTAGATATGATTAATGCAGGCCTTTTCTTGATTTTTGTTAAATCAGAAAAGGGAAAACCGATAATAACGATATCGCCTTTTTTATACTTCATAGTCTACAATACTTCGTCCCATCTGTCATCCTCTTTCGAAAGCCAATCTTCGGCCAGGCTCTTTTCCGATAAAAGCATGGTTTCATAGGCAGACCCTTCTTCTTCTAAAAGTTCTTCTTTAGCATCGGCTCTTTGCTTTTTCAGCGCAAAATCCAGAATATTCTTAACAGCTTCAATCACTTTTTCATCATGAACCTGCCTGATTCGCTCTATAATAGCAGCTTTTTTAGTTTCTGTGTCCATTTCCGGTTTACTTATATAACTACCTCCAAAATTAATAAACGGGAGTGTATCATTCAAATTATTTTTTTGGCCGGTGTACCGGCCTCCCAATAAGTCTGACATCATTACGAATGAAAACCAGATGGGTATAAGTTCGATCAACGAACTACAACTACCGGTAGATATCCTTCCTATTGGCAATGGTAATAATATTCAGCCATTTTCCGATTGGCGTTTATTCATGTTATCGCTTCATAAAAAAATACTGAGTTTTCACAAAGGTATTATAAAACGAAACACAAATCAATAGAAGTATGTATATGTATATGAAATTCCTGTTAGCAGGCTTCTTTTATTTGGCCCAACACAAATCATACCTACACCATACGTTAGCTAATGATGGAATGACTTAAAAGCTAATCATCATCAAATTTTCTTAAATTAATTTTAATACGCTATTGTTTATTCAAAATGAATGCTTACATTTGCACCTCAATTTTACGGGGTGAATGAAAAGCCCCAACAAGGCTGGGAAAGCTGGGAAACCTGACAAAATAAGACCATATAGGTTTCTGCTTGCAACCAAAAAAAACTTCGCAAGAGGGTTGCAAGATGTCTGTTAGGCCTCCCAAGTGTACCCACCACAAAAAGTGTCAAAGCAAAAGACATATGGCTTTGAATCAAGCATGATAAACAATCCTGTTATTTTTTTGAAAACCAGGGTTGATGATTCAAAATATTGTAATACTTTTGCAGTCCCCAAAATTGGGGGTAATTGAAAGGATGATTAACTAAATTAATTGCGATGCCCACAATACAGCAGTTGGTAAGAAAAGGAAGACAACAACTAGTTGAAAAGAAGAAGTCGCCGGCACTGGATTCATGCCCGCAGCGACGCGGAGTTTGTGTAAGGGTATACACAACAACGCCCAAAAAGCCTAACTCCGCCATGCGTAAGGTTGCAAGGGTGCGATTGACCAATGGTAAAGAGGTCAATGCCTACATTCCCGGCGAAGGCCACAATCTCCAGGAGCACTCCATTGTATTGATACGTGGAGGCAGGGTGAAGGACCTTCCCGGTGTACGTTATCATATTGTACGCGGCGCCTTGGATACATCTGGTGTTGATGGCCGTACCCAGCGCCGTTCGAAGTACGGAACCAAGCGACCGAAGAAATAATTAAGCAATTGAATAGATTTTAATATAAGCAGCAATGAGGAAAGGCAGACCAAAAAAGCGAATTATTCTTCCCGACCCGAAGTTCAACGACGTGCTGGTAACCAAGTTCGTCAATAACTTAATGTTGGATGGTAAGAAGAATAAATCGTACCAGAAATTTTACCAGGCAATTGATATTGTTGCGGAACGCACACAGGAAGATGGACTGGAAGTTTGGAAGAAAGCATTGTCGAATGTAACGCCTGCGGTTGAGGTAAGAAGCCGGAGAGTAGGAGGGGCAACATTCCAGATCCCCGCGGAAATTCGCCCTGAGCGCAAGCAATCACTTGGTATGAAAAACATGATCAATTTTGCCCGCAAGCGCCATGAAAAAACCATGGAAGAAAAACTGGCCGGCGAAATTGTGGCAGCCTACAAGGAAGAAGGCGGTTCATATAAGCGTAAAGAAGATATGCACCGTATGGCCGATGCCAACAAAGCCTTCTCACACTTTAGATTTTAAATAAAACCAAAACGAACGATAATAGATAAGGTATAATACAAACGATGTCGGATAAACTACAACATACAAGAAATATCGGCATTGCCGCGCACATCGACGCTGGTAAGACTACCACGACCGAGCGCATATTGTATTATACCGGCAAAAACTACAAGATAGGCGAGGTGCACGAGGGTTCCGCTACGATGGATTGGATGGTGCAGGAACAGGAACGCGGAATCACGATCACCTCTGCAGCTACTACCGTTTACTGGAACTACGATAACAGCCGTTACAAGATCAACATCATCGACACACCCGGTCATGTGGATTTCACCGTTGAGGTTGAGCGCTCATTGCGCATACTCGATGGCGCCATAGCTGTATTTTGTGGTGTGGGCGGCGTTGAACCGCAATCGGAAACCGTATGGCGGCAGGCCGATCGCTACAAAGTGCCCCGTATCAGTTTTATCAATAAGATGGATCGTACCGGTGCCGACTTTTTCCACGTGGTGAATGAGATCAGGGAAAAACTCGGAACCCGCCCGGTGCCCATACAAATCCCCATTGGCGCCGAAGATAATTTTGCCGGAGTGATCGACCTGATCAAAAACAAGGCATATCACTGGGATCCCGAAACCTTGGGTAAGGATATATACGAAGGTGATATCCCTGAAGATATGATGGAGATGGTTCAGAAATACCGCAATGAATTGATTGAGGGCGCCGCCGAAGAGAATGAAGAATTATTTGCCAAGTTCCTCGAAAATCCGGCCTCCATTAAAGAAGAAGACATTCATTTGGAATTGCGAAAGGCTACCCTCCAGCGGCGAATTACACCGGTGTTATGTGGCGCAGCCTTGCGCAACATTGGTGTTCAAAGCCTTCTCGATGCCGTTATCAATTATCTCCCCGCCCCTTATGATGTAGAATCCATTTCCGGTATTAATCCTTATACAGAAAAACAAGAAGCACGCCATGCCGATGAAAACGAACCTTTTTCTGCATTGGCCTTCAAAATAGCAACCGATCCCTTTGTTGGGCGCATCGCATTCTTCCGCGTTTACTCAGGAACTCTCAAAGCAGGATCGACGATTTACAATGCTAACACCGGTAAGAAAGAACGCATCTCACGCATTGTGCAGATGCATGCCAATAAGCAATCGCCCGTAGAACAAATAGAAGCGGGAGATATTGGCGTTGCTATCGGTATTAAGAAAATACGGACAGGCGATACCCTTTGCGATGATAAACATCCTATTGTGCTGGAGACCATTGCTTTCCCCGAGCCCGTAGTCCGGGTTGCCGTGGAACCCAAAACCCAGGATGATGTGGATAAAATGGAACAAGGCCTTAACAAGCTTGCCGAGGAAGATCCAACCTTCACCATCAGGGTGGATGATGAAACCGGCCAAACCATTATTAGTGGTATGGGCGAGTTACATCTTGATGTGATTATCGACCGGCTGAAGAGGGAATTTAATATTGAATTGACCAAAGGTACACCGCAGGTGGCCTATAAAGAAGCTATTCGCAAAACGGTTCGTCATCGCGAGGTTTACAAAAAACAAACCGGTGGCAAGGGTAAGTTTGCCGATGTGGATATTGAATTTAGCCCGGTAGACGATAACAGCATCGGGTTGAAATTTGAAAATCATGTACAGGGAGGAAATATCCCTAAAGAATATATTCCGGCCATTGAAAAAGGCATCAGGGAATCAATGATGAATGGTATCATTGTAGGATATCCCCTGTTTAATTTGAAAGCAACGGTATTGGATGGTTCCACCCATTCGGTTGATTCCGATGCAATGGCATTTGAAATTGCAGCGCGTCAAGCTTTCCGGAAAGCATGTAACCAGGCCCTGCCGGTGCTGCTCGAGCCCATTATGCGGTTAGAAGTGGTAACGCCCGAGGAATATGTGGGCGATGTTACCGCCGATCTGAATAAGCGACGTGGCATGCTCGACGATGTAAGTTCGCGGATAGGAGCCCAAGTGGTAAAAGGCAAAGTACCGCTGGCCGAAATGTTCGGTTATGTTACCCATTTGCGGTCCATTACATCCGGAAGAGCTACATCCAATCTGGAGTTTTCGCATTATGCCCAAACTCCACCCGAGGTGCAAAACGAAGTGGTGTATAAAATAAAGGGTTACATAAGTGAACCCAGAGAAGTTTAAGTGAAGTCGAAAATTAAAATTTAACTACGGTGAATCAGAGGATCAGAATAAAGTTGAAGTCTTACGATCACAATTTGGTTGACAAGTCGGCCGAGAAGATCGTAAAAACCGTAAAGACAACCGGAGCAGTAGTAAGCGGCCCTATTCCGCTTCCGACCAAGAAAAAGATCTATACGGTATTGCGGTCCACATTTGTGAACAAAAAAGCAAGGGAACAATTTGAGCTTAGCTCTTATAAGCGCTTGCTTGACATATACAGTTCGACTTCAAAAACCATCGATGCACTTATGAAACTGGAATTACCCAGTGGTGTAGAGGTAGAAATCAAAGTCTGAGGTTAATAGAATAAAAGACTTTAAACAAAGGAGAAAATGTCAGGAATAATAGGAAAGAAAATAGGGATGACCAGTATTTATGATGCCTCTGGCAACATAGTTCCATGCACGGTTATATCGGCTGGTCCCTGTTATGTGACCCAGGTGAAATCGAAGGAGCACGATGGTTACGAAGCCATTCAGCTTGCTTACGAAGACCAAACCAAAGAAAAGAAGCTTACAAAAGCGGTGAAGGGTCACTTTGATAAAGCAGGTGTAAAACCGAAAAAAGTACTTGCTGAGTTCACTCGTTTTGAGGAAGGACATACCAAGCAGTTTGGTGATGTGGTTGATGTAACCGAGTTTGTTGAAGGCGAATACATCGATTGCGTTGGTACCAGCAAGGGTAAAGGATTTCAGGGGGTTGTAAAACGCTATAATTTCCATGGTGTAAATGATCAAACCCACGGTCAGCATGACCGTCAGCGGGCGCCGGGTTCTATCGGCGGATCATCCGATCCCTCACGCGTGTTCAAAGGCATGCGCATGGCCGGAAGAACCGGTGGCAGCAGGGTGAAAATGATCAATTTGCAAATAGTGAAAATCGATCCTGAAAAGAATTTATTGGTAGTTAAAGGTTCAGTACCAGGACCAAAAGGCTCATACGTAATTGTAGAAAGATGGAGTTAGAAGTATATAATATTAACGGTCAAAAGACAGACAGGAAAGTAAACCTGAATGATGCCATTTTCGGTATCGAGCCTAACGATCATGCGATCTATCTCGATACTAAACAATACATGGCCAATCATCGTCAAGGTACCCATAGTGCCAAGGAACGAAACGCAATTACAGGCAGTACCAAAAAGATCAAACGCCAGAAGGGAACAGGTACGGCCCGTTCAGGTGACATTAAGTCGCCCTTGTTCCGTGGCGGTGGTCGCACTTTTGGACCCCGGCCCAGGGATTATCGCTTTAAGCTCAACAAAAAGCTTAAACAACTGGCACGTAAATCGGCCTTGGCTTATAAAGTTAAAGATGAAGGCATCATGGTAATCGAAGATTTTAAGTTCGATACCCCCAAGACCAAGAATATGGTGGAGGTTTTGAATAAGCTGAAGATCAATAATCAACGCACCTTGCTGGTGTATAAAGAGGGTGATAGTAACCTGTATCTTTCCTCGCGTAATCTTCAGGACGTGAGGACAGTAAAAGCTTCTAACCTGAATACATATGACATATTGCATGCTCAGAAGCTGGTATTACTGGAAGGTTCCCTTGAAGAGATCGAAAGCATACTGGGCAAGAATTAGTAAAAACATCTAAATAAATAGTAAGATGGATATCCTATTAAAGCCGGTAATAACGGAGAAGATGACAGAAATCGGCGAGAAACTGAATCGCTACGGTTTCATTGTCCCCAGAAGAGCCAACAAGCTTCAGATAAGAGAAGCGGTGAAAGAGCTCTATAATGTAGATGTAGTTTCGGTGAATACCATGAACATTTCCGGTAAGATGAAATCCCGGTTTACAAAAACGGGGCTTATAACCGGAAAGACCAATAACTACAAAAAAGCAATTGTTCAGGTTGCAGAAGGAGACGAAATTGATTTTTATAGCAATATTTAGGATAAGATAAGATCAGAAGATAATGGCTTTAAAAAGATACAAACCAACAACGGCCGGTCAGCGCTATAAATTAATAAGCGATTACAGAGACATAACTACGTCCAAGCCTGAAAAGAGCCTGCTGGCTCCGCATAAGCGCTCAGGAGGTAGGAATAACGAAGGTAAAATGACCATGCGCTATCTTGGTGGTGGTCATAAGAAACGCTATCGTATTATCGATTTTAAGCGCGACAAGGAAGGGGTAAACGGTGTGGTAAAAACCATCGAATATGATCCCAATCGTACATCACGTATTGCATTGGTAAACTATGAAGATGGCGAGAAACGGTATATCATTGCCCCTCATGGTATTGAAGTTGGGCAGGAAGTGAATGCCGGCAAGGGCATTTTACCGGAAATTGGCAACGCCATGTACCTTAGTGAAATCCCATACGGCACCATTATTCACAATATCGAATTGCGCCCGGGACAAGGTGGCAAGATGGCACGCAGTGCAGGGTCTTATGCCCAGTTGATTTCGCGCGATAATAAATACGCGGTCATCAAATTACCATCGGGTGAAACCCGTTTGATCCTGCAAACCTGTAAGGCAACCATAGGGATGGTATCCAATATCGACCACAGCCTCGAAACATCAGGTAAAGCAGGACGCAGCCGCTGGAAAGGCCGTCGCCCGAGAACCCGTGGTGTTGTTATGAACCCGGTTGATCACCCAATGGGTGGTGGTGAAGGCCGCGCCTCAGGAGGTCACCCCCGATCGCGCAAGGGTTTGCCGGCCAAAGGTTATAAGACCCGGAATCCGAAAAAGGATACAAACCGGTATATTATTGAACGAAGAAAGAATAAGAAATAATAAAATATCCTGACAAATGAGCCGATCATTAAAAAAGGGACCATTCATACACTATAAGCTTGAGAAAAAAGTACTCGAGCTTGCGGAATCGAAGAAAAAAACGGTTGTGAAAACCTGGTCGCGGTCCTCGATGATTTCACCCGATTTCGTAGGACAAACCGTTGCAGTACACAACGGAAACAAGTTTATTCCTGTTTATGTTACTGAAAACATGGTAGGTCATAAGTTGGGTGAATTCGCCCCAACCCGGATCTTTAGAGGACATGCGGGAAGTAGAGATAAAGGCAAAAAATAAAGCATAGGTAATAATGGGAGCAAGAAAACATATAAGAGCCGAAGAACGTAAAGAGGCAAAGAAAAATCAATATTTTGCCCGTTTGAGCAACTGCCCTATCCCGGCAAGAAAAATGCGGCTGGCAGCCGATTTGATCAGGGGTGAAAGCGTTGAGAGGGCATTGCATCTATTGAAAACATCGCCCGGTGAAGCGCCGAAATATCTTTACAAAGTGGTGCTCTCCGCTATTGCCAACTGGCAGGGGAAAAACGAAGGTGTTCGCCTGGAAGAAAGTACACTGTATATTCAAACACTTACAGTCGACAGCGCACGAACCCTCAAACGGATTCGCCCTGCACCCCAGGGAAGAGCACACCGCATTAGAAAACGTTCTTGCCATGTTAACATGTATGTGGCCAACCGCATGCAGGAAATGGAAGACGTGGTGAATGAAGCAGTTGAACAAACAGAAGAAAACAAGAAATAAGTAATCAATAATCAGCGATCATTGCATAAACAAATACTTTTGTGAATGGGACAAAAGACAAATCCAATAGGAAATAGATTAGGAATTATCAGGGGATGGGAATCCAACTGGTATGGCGGAAAGAGCTTTGAAGAAAAGCTTATTGAAGACGATAAGATCCGTAAATACCTCAATGCCCGTTTGTCGAAAGCAGGCATCTCGAAAATTATCATTGAGCGTACGCTCAAGCTTGTTACGGTTACCATCACTACTGCCCGCCCCGGTATCATTATCGGAAAAGGCGGTCAGGAAGTTGATAAACTAAAGGAAGAGCTTAAGAAACTTACGAAGAAAGAAATTCAAATTAACATTTCTGAGATCAAACGGCCCGAGCTGGATGCTACGATAGTAAGTAACACCATTGCCAAGCAAATCGAAGGTCGTATCTCATACCGCAGGGCTATCAAAACCGCTATCGCCTCTACCATGCGCATGGGCTCCGAAGGCATCAAGGTGTTGATCTCAGGCCGGTTGGGAGGTGCCGAAATGGCCCGTACCGAGCAATACAAAGAAGGTCGTATTCCGCTGCATACCCTGAGAGCTGATATTGATTATGCCATTACCGAAGCCCACACCACTTATGGACGTATAGGTGTGAAGGTTTGGATTTGTAAAGGTGAAATTTATGCCAAACGCGAGCTTACACCACTTGCCGGTCTTAACGTTAAACAGAAAGGCGGAAAACGTCCTGGCGGCGGCGGTGGTCGCGGAAGAAGAAAATAACAGAGTTTGATTGATAATATTTAACATATAGTATAATGTTACAGCCAAAGAAGACAAAATACAGGAAAAGACAAAAGGGCCGCATGAAGGGCAACGCCCAGCGCGGTAACCAGTTGGCATTCGGCTCTTTCGGTATAAAGGCCCTGGATGAAAAATGGATAACCGGTCGTCAGATCGAGGCAGCACGTCAGGCTGTTACCCGTTATATGAAACGTGAAGGTAAAATCTGGATACGCATATTCCCCGATAAGCCCATTACCAAGAAACCCGCTGAGGTTCGAATGGGTAAAGGTAAAGGTGCCCCCGAATTGTATGTGGCACCGGTAACTCCAGGTCGTATCATATTCGAAGCCGAAGGTGTTCCACGGGCAGTGGCCCAGGAAGCGCTTCGTTTGGCTGCCCAAAAGCTGCCGGTAAGAACGAAGTTTATTATTAGCAGGGACTATCAAGAATAATCAATATATAGGGAAAAATGGAACAGAAAGTTATCAGAGAACTCTCTAATGAAGATTTGAAAGACCGTTTGGACGAGGAAAGAAAACGGATGACCCGCATGCGGTTAAACCATGCTGTTTCACCTCTGGAAAATCCGCATCAACTTAAGGATTATAAACGGACAATAGCTCGAGTTTTAACCGAGATGCGCAGAAGAGAGCTTGAGAACGATAATAGCCGTCAGGAAGCCGGCGAACAAATTAATAATAAGTAATTTCTGAGAGATGGAAAGAAATCTGAGAAAAGAACGTACAGGATGGGTTGTTAGCGATAAAATGGAAAAAACCATTATTGTTAATGTAAGTGGCCGCAAAATGCACCCGAAATATTTGAAGTATATCAAATCAACGGCCAAGTTCACAGCCCATGATGAAAATAACGATTGCAACCTGGGTGACAAGGTCCGCATTATGGAAACCAGGCCTTTGAGCAAGAATAAGCGCTGGAGATTAACGGAAATATTAGAAAGAGCTAAGTAATCATGATACAACAGGAATCAAGACTTGCAGTCGCCGATAATAGTGGAGCCCGCGAAGTACTATGTGTGCGGGTGCTGGGTGGTACCCGAAAGAAATATGCCACCATCGGCGATAAGATCATCGTAACGGTGAAAAATGCGGTTCCTTCGGGCAACGTTAAGAAGGGAACAATATCAAAAGCAGTTATCGTTAGAACCAATAAAGAAGTTCGCCGTGCCGACGGATCATACATTCGCTTTGACGACAACGCATGTGTTCTGCTTAACCAACAGGACGAGCTGTCGGGTACCCGCATCTTCGGTCCGGTAGCACGCGAGCTGCGCGATAAGCGGTATATGAAAATTATTTCACTGGCACCTGAGGTGCTCTAAAACGAAAACCAGTTATGCGCAAGAAATTACATATTAAAAAGGGTGATAACGTAATGGTGATTACCGGTAACGAAAAGGGCAACCAGGGAAGAGTACTGGTTGTGGATAAAGATAAGTCTACCGCAATTGTCGAAGGTGTGAACATGCGCTCGAAGCACACCAAACCGAATGCCCAAAACACCCAAGGTGGGATAGTAAAGCAGGAAGCACCTATTCATATTTCGAACCTGAAGGTTGTCGACAGCAGTGGCAATGCAACACGCATTGGCCGTAAACGGGACGAGAAGACCGATATGATGGTTCGTTATTCAAAAAAGACAGGGGAGGTAATTAAGTAATGGAGTATACACCGAGATTAAAAAAGCAGTATCACGAGGAAGTCATCCCTGCACTGATCAAGGAGTTTGGATACAAAACCATTATGGAAGTGCCCAAGCTAACCAAGATCAGCCTTAACCAGGGTGTGGGTGCCGCTATTACCGACAAGAAGATCCTCAATAATGCCCTGGAAGAGATGACAGCGATTGCCGGTCAGAAGGCCGTGCCGACAAAATCGAAAAAAGATATTTCAAACTTTAAGCTTCGTCGTGGAATGCCCATCGGTGCGCGTGTTACTTTGCGCCGTAACAATATGTATGAATTCCTCGACCGCCTGATCTCAGTTTCAATTCCACGTATCAGGGATTTCAGGGGAATCAGCGACAAGGGCTTCGACGGGCGTGGTAACTTCACAATGGGAGTTTCCGAACAGATCATCTTTCCCGAGATCGTAATGGACAAGGTGAACCGCATTAACGGCATGGATATTACCTTTGTTACCACGGCCAAAACCGACAAAGAAGCTTATTTCTTACTGAAACAATTTGGTATACCATTTAAAAACAAATCATAGTTTATGGCTAAGGAATCAATGAAAGCAAGAGAACGGAAAAGACGCAAGTTGGCTGAAAAGTATGCCAAGAAGCGTGAAGAGCTTAAAGCTAATGGCGATTATGCAGCCTTGCAAAAGCTCCCTAAAAATGCGTCGCCTGTTCGTCTTCATAACCGGTGTCAGTTAACCGGTAGGCCGAAAGGATACATGCGTCAGTTCGGTATCTCACGCATCAATTTCCGTGAAATGGCATTGTCCGGTAAAATCCCGGGTATTAAGAAAGCAAGCTGGTAAAAGAAAAGGATAATTAATAATAAATACATAAGGATAAGATGGTTACGGATCCAATTGCAGATTATTTAACCAGAGTCAGGAACGCCCTGATGGGAAAGCATAGGGTGGTTGAAATTCCTGCTTCTAACCTGAAGAAGGAAATAACCAAAATCCTTTTCGATAAGGGATATATTCTGAGTTATAAATTTGAAGACGACAATAAACAAGGCATCATCAAGATTGCATTGAAATATCACCCGGCAACACGCGTACCGGCCATACGTGAGCTCAAAAGGGTTTCGCGCCCGGGCTTGCGCAGGTACAGGGATGCCGATAGCCTTCCGCGGGTACTAAATGGCTTGGGAATAGCCATACTGTCGACCTCGCACGGTGTGATGACCGACAAGGAAGCCCGCAAGGAGCATGTAGGTGGTGAAGTATTGTGTTACATAAGCTAATAGGAGAAGATAGATATGTCACGAATAGGAAGTTATCCGGTTGCTATACCCGAAGGCGTTGAGGTTGATGTATCGGACCAGAACCTGGTTACGGTTAAGGGTAATCTGGGCGAGCTTCAGCAACAGGTTGAAGAGGGTTTTAAGATTGAAGTTAGTGAAGGCCAGGTGGTGGTAACACGCCCTTCGGATGAGAAGAAAAACCGGGCTCTGCATGGGCTCTATCGTTCACTGATCAACAATATGATAACCGGAGTTTCAAAAGGTTATGAAATTGTTCAGGAACTTCACGGAGTAGGTTTTAAAGCCACGGTAAACGGACAGTTACTGGAGTTGGCCCTGGGGTATTCGCACAACATTTACCTCGAAATGCCCGAGGAGATCAAGGCCGAAGCTGTTACCGAGCGTGGTAAGCCACCAAGGATCATCTTAAAATCAATCGATAAGCAGCTTGTTGGACAAGTTGCGGCGAAGATCCGCGAATTAAGGCCACCGGAGCCATACAAAGGTAAAGGTGTTCTTTACAAGGGTGAGATTATTCGTCGTAAAGCCGGTAAAGCTGCAAGTGAAAAATAATATTGGTTTAATTAACGCCTGAGGCATCAGGTCATAAATCCAAATGAAGGATGGCAATTAAGAGCAGAAAGGTTTTCAGAAGAAAACGAATAAAACAGCGCGTAAGGAAGAATGTGTACGGCACTGCCGAACGCCCGCGCCTGAGCGTGTTCAAGAGCAATAAGCAGATCTATGCTCAGATCATTAACGATATGGAAGGCCATACCCTGGTTGCAGCTTCATCGCGTGAAAATGAAATCGCATCCAGCGAAGGTAATAAAACGAATGTTGCCAAACTGGTTGGCCAGAAAGTAGCTGAAAAAGCATCGCAGGCTGGTATTAACCATGTGGTGTTCGATCGAAATGGCTACCTGTATCACGGAAGAGTAAAATCATTAGCAGAAGCGGCTAGAGAAGGAGGCCTTAAATTTTAAGAGATTATGGCGAATTTGAACGTAAAGAAAGTTAAATCGAGCGAAATAGAATTCAAAGACCGGTTGGTTGCCATTAAGCGTGTTACCAAGGTTACCAAGGGTGGTAGAACCTTTAGTTTCTCGGCTATCGTGGTTGTAGGCAATGAAAACGGTGTTGTTGGATATGGACTGGGTAAGGCAAAAGAAGTAACCTCGGCTATTGCCAAGGGTATTGACGATGCCAAAAAGAACCTGATAAAAGTACCTATTCTTAAGGGAACCTTGCCGCACGAGCAAGAAGGTAAATACAGCGGCGCGCGCGTTTTCATTAAACCCGCAGCACCCGGTACCGGTGTTATTGCCGGAGGCGCCATGCGTGCCGTACTGGAGAGCGTTGGTGTAAAGGACGTGCTGGCCAAGTCAAAAGGTTCATCCAACCCACACAGTGCGGTTAAAGCTACCATCGATGCGCTGGTAAAAATGCGCGATGCATATACCGTAAGTCAACTTCGCGGTGTTGACCTGGAAAAGGTCTTTAATGGTTAATTAGCCGATAATAATATTTAAAGATTAAAACAGATGAAAAAAGTAAGGATAACCCAGGTACGGAGTCGCATTAAAAGGCCGAAGCGTCAAAAGGCAACCCTCGATGCATTGGGGCTGAAAAAAATGCATTCATCCAAAGAGCTGAATCTTACCCCTCAGATCGAAGGGATGATCAATAAGGTCAGTCACCTGGTTAAGGTTGAAGAAATTTAACCCGATTCCGAACCATGATTGAGGATTAAGCATAATTAACAGACAAAAAGAAAATTGAATATATGGACTTGAGTAATCTTAAACCGGCAGATGGTTCCGTAAAAAGGAGAAAGCGCATAGCTCGTGGCGAAGGCGCCGGCAGCGGTGACACAGCTACACGTGGTCACAAAGGCGCAAAGTCAAGATCAGGGTATAAACGAAGAGCCGGATTTGAAGGCGGACAGATGCCGTTGTACCGGCGTGTTCCCAAGTACGGTTTTAAAAATATCAACCGTAAGGAATATGTCGGTGTCAATCTCGACATGCTGCAAAAAATATCGGAAAATAAAAATATCACCGAATTTTCGCCACAAGTGCTTCATGAGAACGGATTGGTGAGTAAAAATGACCTGATCAAGATACTGGGCCGCGGTGAATTAAAATCTGCATTGAATATCAGCGCACATGCTTTTTCGGCTTCTGCGAAAAAAGAAATCGAAGATAAAGGTGGTGTAGCAACTAAAATCAATTCTTAATGAAAAAGTTAATCCAAACCATACGGAACATCTACAAGATTGAGGACCTTCGAAACAGGATCCTTTATACCCTGGGTATCATCCTGATCTATCGCTTGGGTGCTTACGTTGTGTTGCCCGGTATTGATCCTGATCAGCTTGCGGCACTCCAGAATCAAGCCAGCGGTGGTCTTTTAGGCCTGCTTAACATGTTTTCGGGTGGTGCCTTTTCCAGGGCTTCAATTTTTGCTTTGGGTATTATGCCTTATATTTCGGCATCCATTGTGATACAGCTTTTGGGTATGGCCATTCCATATTTTCAAAAACTGCAACGCGAAGGTGAAAGTGGCCGAAGAAAGATTAACCAGATTACCCGTTATTTAACCGTGATCATTACCGGTTTCCAGGCGCCTGCTTATATCGCTAATATCATAAACCAGTTGCCACCCCAAGCCATTTCACCCTTTGATCCGAGCATTACCTCACCAACAACCTTTTTCTGGATCTCCAGTATTGTAATACTGGTAACCGGAACCATGTTTGTCATGTGGCTGGGTGAACGGATTACCGATAACGGTATCGGAAACGGTATTTCACTCATCATTATGATCGGTATTATTGCCAGATTACCGTTTGCATTGTTCGGTGAATTTGTATCCCGTATGGAGCAGCAGGGCGGCGGATTGGTTATGTTCATCATCGAAATTGCCGCGCTGGTGTTTGTTATTTTGCTTACCATACTCCTGGTGCAGGGAACCCGGCGAATACCCGTGCAGTATGCCAAACGTATTGTCGGAAACAAGCAATACGGTGGCGTTAGGCAGTATATCCCGCTAAAGGTTAACGCTGCAGGTGTTATGCCCATCATCTTTGCCCAGGCCATTATGTTCCTGCCCCTTACGCTGGCCGGATTTGCCGAATCGGAAGCGCTTTCGGGTATTGCCGGAACTTTTACAAACATTAACGGCTTTTGGTATAATTTCACATTCTTTGTATTAATCGTATTGTTCACCTATTTCTATACGGCTATTACGGTAAATCCAAACCAGATGGCAGAGGATATGAAGAAAAACGGAGGATTTATCCCCGGGGTGAAACCGGGACGTAAAACTGCCGAGTTCCTCGACCGGGTGATGTCACGAATTACATTCCCAGGTTCACTCTTCCTGGCATTTGTGGCCATTATGCCCGCATTGGTCAGCCTTGTGGGAGTTAGTACACAGTTTGCACAGTTCTATGGTGGAACCTCACTACTTATCCTGGTTGGAGTAGTGCTCGACACCCTTCATCAAATCGAAAGCCATCTGCTAATGCGTCACTATGACGGATTGACCAAATCAGGACGAATTAAAGGACGCTCATCATTTAGCATGGGCGGCTAAAATAAAAGAACGGAATTGGATACATGATATATCTCAAGACCGAAGAGGAAATTGAATTATTAAGAAAAAGTTCTTTACTTGTTGGTAAAACGCTGGCAGAAGTAGCCAAACGCATCCGGCCCGGTGTTACAACCCTTGAGCTCGACAAAGTGGGCGAGGAATTTATCCGCGATCACGGCGCCGTGCCAGGCTTTAAGGGTTACGGGGGATTCCCCGGTTCGCTCTGCATCTCGGTAAACGAAACCGTGGTTCATGGCATTCCCAATAACCGGCCGTTGACGGAAGGCGACATAGTGTCAATTGATTGCGGTGTGATCCTGAATGAATTTTACGGTGATTCGGCCTATACCTTTGCAATAGGAGATGTCAGCGAGGAAAAACGGCTGCTGATGGAAAGGACCAAGGAATCGCTCTATAAAGGAATAGAATTTGCGGTGGACGGAAAATGGACCGGTGATATTGGCGATGCAGTACATTCATATGTAAGGCAATACGGCTACTCAGTAGTTCGCGACCTGGTAGGACACGGACTGGGGAAAAGTCTCCATGAAAAACCCGAGGTACCCAATTACGGTCGCAAGGGCAATGGCACTAAACTTAAGGAGGGTATGGTCATTTGTATAGAGCCCATGATTAACCTTGGCAAACGGAATGTGATCCAGGAAAAAGACGGATGGACCATCCGGACATCAGATCGTTCACCCTCAGCACACTATGAACACGCGGTGGCCGTTAGAAAAAACAGAGCGGATATTTTATCAACATTTGATTATATAGAGGAAGTTCTGAAAAAGAAGTAATTAACTGATATATTGTATGGCTAAACAATCATCAATAGAACAAGATGGAATCGTAAAGGAGTCATTGGGTAATGCCATGTTTCGTGTGGAGCTGGAAAACGGGCATATAGTAACCGCTCATATTTCCGGTAAAATGCGCATGCATTACATTAAAATTTTACCGGGCGATAAAGTAAAACTCGAAATGTCGCCTTACGACCTGACAAAAGGACGTATTGTTTACCGTTACAAATAATTATAGCATTGAACTAAAGATATTCATTAACTGTAAATAAATAAAGCACAATGAAAGTCAGAGCATCCGTTAAGAAGCGTTCGGCCGACGATAAAATCGTTAGAAGGAAAGGTAGGCTTTACGTTATCAATAAGAAAAACCCCAAGAACAAACAGCGTCAGGGGTAAGGATTGAATATTAATTAACAAACACAATAAAATATCATATGGCTAGAATAGCAGGTGTTGATATACCAAGAAATAAGCATGGCGAAATTGCATTAACCTACATTTTCGGTATTGGTCGGAGTACAGCTCAAAAAATATTGACCAAAGCCAAAGTAGCATGGGATAAAAAAGTGGAAGACTGGAACGATGATGAACTGAAGAATATTCGCGACGTCATTAATGAACAATTCAAGGTTGAAGGTTCCTTGCGTTCCGAGATATCGATGAACATCAAACGCTTGATGGATATCGGTTCGTACCGTGGTATTCGTCACCGCCAGGGACTTCCGTTAAGAGGGCAAACGACCAAGAATAATGCCCGTACCCGTAAAGGTAGGAAGAAAACGGTTGCGAATAAGAAGAAAGCAGTTAAATAGTAATTTCCCAGTTTTTGATAATAGTGTAATTGAATCGATATGGCAAAGAGCACAAAGACATCGAGAAAGAGAAAAGTTAAAGTTGATCCGGTAGGGCGCGCATACATTGTGGCTACGTTCAACAATGTAATTGTAACCCTCACCAATAATTCAGGGCAAACCATTTCATGGGGTTCTGCCGGTAAAATGGGATTTAAAGGATCTAAAAAGAATACCCCTTATGCAGCGCAAACGTCAGCGGCCGATGCATCGAAAACGGCCTATGACCTTGGTTTGCGCAAGGTGAAGGTTTTTGTTAAAGGCCCCGGCTCGGGCAGAGAGTCGGCCATCAGAACCATTCACACTTCAGGAATTGAAGTTACCGAGATACAGGATGTAACCCCATTGCCACACAATGGTTGTCGTCCGCCAAAACGCAGAAGGGTGTAATTCGATACACTGCAAAATATAGATATCAAGTTAATTAAAAACATATATTAACAGTATGGCAAGATACAGAGGTCCAAGAACGAAAATCGCCAGGAAATTCAGAGAACCTATTTTCGGGCCTGATAAATCATTTGAAAGCAAGAATTATCCTCCGGGCCAGCATGGAAACTCCAGGCGCCGGAAGAAGCAGTCGGAATACGGCATGCAGTTAATGGAAAAACAAAAGGCCAAATATACATACGGTATTCTGGAACGACAGTTCCGTAACGTATTTGCCCGCGCCAACCGTAAGAAAGGCGTTACCGGTGAGGTATTGCTGCAGTTATGTGAGGCGCGCTTGGATAATGTTGTATTTCGTATGGGTATAGCTCCCACACGTGCCGCAGCACGTCAGCTCGTTTCGCACCGTCATATTACTGTGAACGGTACCATTGTCAATATACCATCGTATAGTGTAAAACCTGGTGATATCGTTGGCGTTCGTGAACGTTCGAAGTCACTGGAAGCTATCAGTAATTCATTGGCTTCACGTTCCAACCAGTATTCATGGTTCGAATGGGATCAAAGCCAGATGGCCGGAAAATTCGTGAGCTACCCCGAAAGAGACGAAATTCCGGAGAATATCAATGAGCAGTTGATCGTCGAGTTATACTCCAAGTAATGATTTATCAAATTAGGAGGTTTTATTTATGGCAATATTAGCATTTCAGAGGCCGGAAAAAGTTATAATGATCGAATCGGATGATTTCAAAGGTTCCTTTGAATATCGTCCCCTGGAGCCAGGTTTTGGGATTACTATCGGAAATGCACTCCGCCGGATCCTGCTGTCTTCACTCGAAGGTTATGCCGTTACATCCATGCGCATAGAGGGTGTTGACCAGGAATTTCAATCCATAGAAGGCGTTGTGCAAGATGTAACCGAAGTTGTGCTGAACATGAAGCAGGTTAGGTTCAAAAAGCAACAAACCGATGGCGAAGACCGCGAGAAGGTAAAGGTGGTTATTGGCGATCAGGAAGAATTCCGGGCCGGCGATATAAATAAATTTTTAAATGTATTCCAGGTCCTCAATCCTGAGCAGCTCATCTGCAATATGGAGCCTTCGGTGAAGCTAACCATGGAGCTTACCATCGAAAAGGGCAGGGGATATGTGCCGGCCGAAGAGAACAAACCATTGGACGAGAACATCGGCGTTATCGCCATCGATTCTATCCACACACCCATCAAAAATGTGAAATATCACATCGAGAATTACCGTGTGGAACAAAAGACCGACTATGAAAAATTGGTCATCGAAATCGATACCGATGGTTCCATTCACCCCAAGGATGCCCTCAAAGAGGCAGCCAAGATTCTCATCCATCACTTTATGTTGTTCTCCGATGAAAAGATCACCCTCGATACTGAGGAAAAATCGGTTACCGATGAATTTGATGAGAAAACCTTGCATATCCGTCAGTTGCTTAAGACCAAGCTGGTCGACATGGACCTGTCGGTTCGCGCACTCAACTGCCTGAAGGCTGCCGATGTGGATACCCTGGGCGATTTGGTTTCGTATAATAAGAATGACCTGCTTAAGTTCCGTAACTTCGGAAAGAAGTCACTTACCGAGCTGGAAGAGCTGGTGAAAAGCAAAGGGCTTGAGTTTGGTATGAATACGGCAAAATATAAATTAGATAAGGAATAGGGAAATGAGACATAGAAAGAAAATCAATCATCTGAGCAGAACCAGTTCGCATCGCAAGGCAATGATGGCCAATATGGCTGCTTCATTGATCCTTCACAAGCGGATCAATACTACGGTGGCTAAGGCCAAGGCCCTGAGACGCTATGTTGAACCTTTGATCACCCGCTCAAAAGACGATAATACACATTCGCGCCGGATGGTTTTCCGTTATCTTCAAAACAAGGAAGCCGTATCGGAACTTTTCAGGGAAGTATCGAAAAAGGTGACAACCCGCCCCGGGGGTTATACCCGTATCCTGAAAACCGGTAACCGTTTGGGTGATAATGCTGAGATGGCCATGATGGAGCTGGTCGATTATAACGAAGCTCTGCTGGCCGAACAGGAAGGCGAACAAAAAGGACGCCGCAGAAGGAGAAGAAGAGGCGGTGGTAAGAAGAAGACCCAGGAAACCCAGGCACAAACCACTACCCAGGCACAAGCTGCTGAAGAAACTACCGAAGAACCACAGGATACTACGCAGGAAGTAGAAACCCAGGAAGCACAGGAAGTGACTGAAGAAACCCAGCAGGAACCTGAAGCCCGTCAAGCGGAGGAAACTACCGAAGAGCCGGCAGAAGAAGCTAAGGAAGAAGAACCCAAAGCCGAAGGTGAGGAGCCTGCCGGAGAAAAGCCGGAAGATTCGGAGGAAAAGAAAGACGATAACGAAGAAGAGAAGAAATAAACTTAACAATAGGTTAATAAACAAAAAGGATGAAGTAAGTACTTTTACTTTGTCCTTTTTTTAGTTGAGATAAAAAACAAGTGATTATGAGCACAATTGTAAACATTTTAGCACGTCAGATCCTCGATTCGAGAGGAAATCCGACAGTAGAGGTAGATGTGGTAACAGAGAACGAAATTGTCGGTCGTGCAGCCGTACCATCGGGTGCATCAACCGGTGTACACGAAGCCGTGGAGCTTCGCGATGGTGATAAGGATAAATTCCTGGGTAAAGGCGTGCTGAAAGCCGTCGATAATGTGAATAAGGTAATTGCAGAGGAATTGGTGGGTTACCTGGTAACCGATCAAAACGATATTGATCAGAAGATGATCGACCTTGACGGTACACCCAATAAAGGCAAACTGGGTGCCAATGCCATTCTGGGCGTTTCATTGGCCGTAGCCGATGCTGCCGCGCAGGAAACCGAACAACCGCTTTATCGCTATATCGGTGGAGTAAACGCCAATACCCTGCCTATTCCCATGATGAATATTCTGAACGGTGGTTCACATGCCGATAACAGCATCGACTTCCAGGAATTTATGATCATGCCGGTGGGCGCTCCCACCTTCAGCGAAGCGCTGCGCATGGGAGCCGAGGTGTTCCATAACCTGAAAGCGGTATTGAAAAAAGGTGGTTATTCCACAAATGTAGGTGATGAAGGTGGTTTTGCCCCGAACCTAAAATCAAACGAGGAAGCCCTTAAGGTGGTGATGGAAGCCATTGAAAAAGCCGGCTACAAACCCGGTGAGGATATTTACATTGCCCTCGATCCGGCGGCATCCGAGTTTTACGATGAAAAGGAAAATGTGTATCACCTTAAATGGTCCACAGGAGAAAAACTAACTCCAAAGCAAATGGTGGATTATTGGAAAGGCTGGGTGGATAACTACCCCATTATTTCTATCGAAGACGGTATGGCCGAAGATGACTGGGATGGCTGGAAACTGATGACCGATGCCATGGGCGACAAGATCCAACTGGTGGGTGATGATCTGTTCGTGACGAACACCATTCGGTTGCAGCGCGGTATCAGTCAGGGAATCGGTAATTCCATCCTGATCAAGGTTAACCAGATCGGTACGCTTACCGAAACTATCAACGCTGTGAACCTGGCTAACAATAATGGTTTTACAGCTGTGATCAGTCACCGCTCCGGTGAAACCGAAGATACCACCATTGCCGATTTGGCGGTAGCCTTAAATACCGGGCAAATAAAAACCGGTTCAGCCAGCCGTTCAGACCGTATTGCGAAGTATAACCAACTCCTCCGCATCGAGGAACTCCTTGGCGAGAGTGCCCGTTACCTGGGTAAGGATTTTAAGTACGCCAAATAGGGTAGAAGGTAGAAAATAGAAGGTAGAAAGTAGAAGGTAGAATTCATGCAACCCCATGAAATAGGTTGATAGGTTCCCTACCTAAACCCTAAAAATTGTTAATAACTTTTTTTGATTTACACTATGGCAGGGATTTAACTTAGTATTCCAAAACAAAGCGGAGAAGGGCTCTGCTGGGGAGCAACCCTTTGAGGAATAGTTTTGGCCAACGGAAAAGTCACATTTTGAGGGGTATCCAAGTTCTTTTAGGGTGCCTCTCATTTTTTGTGTCTTTTTTGGCGGCGCTATGCCTAATAAAACCCCAAAGTTGGTATTAACCAAAATCATATAACCTCCATTCCGGCTTGGTTTTCATAGTTGATAACTGATTTTCAAATTCAACCGGTGATCTCCAGCCAAGCCTTTTCTGCTTTCTTTCATAATTGTAAAAATACACCATTTTATCGAATGACTTATTAAAATGTGATTCTGATCGAATATCAAGCGTGGCTAGAAAATGGTTTCTAATCAGTCCATTTCGCTGTTCTGCAAATCCGTTTTCCAAACAATTATCCGCTACGCTGATCTTCAAATTTAGTGATTTCAACGTATTGAGATAAAGGGCTGAAAAATATTGTCTACCACCATCTGTATGATGAATACAAAGATCCATTATAGCTGGCTCACCTCTTAAATCAATCCACATTATTAATGCGCAATGAGCTTCCTCGGCTCGCATTTGTTTCCCCAGGCAATGACCAACTAATCGTCCACTATACACATCGGTTAAACAGAATAAATAACGACGCAGCTTACCAATAGTCAAATAAGTTAGATCACCCGCTACCAATTCATTAATATCCCTAATTATAAGCCCATTGGTAAGATTTGGATAAGCCCGGCTTGAATAACATGACTTAGTAGTAATTACCCGTTTGCGAAGAGGCATCAAGCTATATCCTGCCAAAGCAATGATCTGTTCAAATTTAGTGATCCCTATATCAAATTGGGATTTTATATCCAGGTTATAGTACAAACCCCTCGATCCGGCCCGCCGATCTTTTTTCTTCCTATAGGCCGTAACTTGCCGAAGTAGCTTCTCGATTATTTCCTGCTCTTTTGCTAAACGGGCTTTTGCCTGGTAAAAGCCTTGCCGGGTAATCCCACAATAGGCATATAAGCGCTCCATTGAGACTTTATCATGGGTTCTTGAATCATGAAGTTTCATCAGTAGCGGGATTTTACTTTTTTTTCATAATCTTCTCCCAGTTGTTCCCTGGCCAATTCAACCAGCGCCCTTAAATAAAGCATTTCCACCTGTTGGTCCCCAATGACCTGTTTTAAGTGGCTATTCTCCTTCTTTAGATTATCGATCCGATTGTACTCACTGGTACTACTTATAATAATTGGTTCCGGCAATTTTTTCTGCCCATACTTCTTTAACCATCGCCTTACATTATCCGGCTTAATCTCATACAATCGGCTGACTTCGGCTACGGTCAATTCCCCGGATTCGATCTTTGATACCTGGTCTTTGCGAAACGCTTCAGTAAAACGTCTTCGCCTTCGTTCTTCTATGGTCATAACTTTTTCGTTTTATCAAAGTTATTAACATTTTTTATGTCAACCTATTCCATGAGAGTGCAGTAGAAGGGATGGCCGGTGCGGTTGTCCCTTTTTTTGTGCATGCATTTTTGGTCCGCACGATAGGTGGTTGGCGCGCGCCTCCAGGCGCGTGCCGTGTAGAATAATTGATGGTTCGCTTCTCGGCGCTTGCCTGTATAACTCTTTTGTCTTTATTGATAAAATGGCTATCATACTTTCATCACTATGCGATTGGGGTGAGGGGTTGAAAAATGGAGGGCTTTGATTTGGCGTGGTGTGAAACCCGGTTTTATACCTGAATAAGTCTCTCAAGAGACGGTTTATTATTCAAATTAGTGCTTATCAAAATAAATCTGAATGAGTTCCGGTGCGAGTTAGCCAAATTTCATTTGATACATCAATAAATTTCCAAATAATAAGCCAGTCACTTTTCAAATGAGCTTCCCAGTATCCTGAATATTCACCTGATAATTTATGGGGTCTGTATTTATGAGATAATTCGCCATTGCTTTCAAGATTTTGAACAGCCTTCTTAATAAGGTCCATGTTATATCTCCTTTTTTGAAGACGTTTGATATCTTTCTTAAATTGGTTGGTATATACAAGCTTGAACATGGCTATAATAATTGCCTAAATATCAAGCTCGGAGAACAACTGGTCTGAATTCTCTACATAATTCCCTTTTCCCGACTCCACATCTTTCATAGCTTGTTGAGTTTCGTAATTGGGAACTGGTTCTTCAATGGTATGGGATTCAATATTCATCTTTTCGAAAAGCTGTTTTAGTAGCTTTTCTTCTTCTTTGTTTTTTGGCTTAATGACAATTGTTTTCATTGATAATCGTCTTTGATTGCATACTTCATGATAACGTTAATTACTATCGCATATTTTTGGGTATTTATATCTTGTTATAAAGTAGAAGGTAGAAGGTAGAAAGTAGAAGATAGAAGATAGAAGGGATGGCCGGTGCGGTTGTCCCTTTTTTTGTGTTTGGATACGTGGCTGGCACGACTGGCAGAAAGATCGTTGGCGCGCGCCTCCGGGCGCGTGCCGTGGGATTTCTTTCTGGAATTTACGTTTGGATGCAGTTAGTTTGCGTGCGCCTCCGGGTGCGTGCTACTGAAGCATCTTGCTTACAATGATTAATGGATTTTCCGTCGCCGCTACGCGGCTTCATATAATCCATTACCATTAATTTCTGTATTCTTCATGATTATAAAATTAACCCCTATTTTTGCAATCAACTTTAATGAAATGAAAATGACTAAACGATTTGAGGGCCATTGATGTTAATCGAGTAAGTCAGTGAAGTATACAGGGTATAAATAGGGGGGAGCTAGGTCATCAATAAAGGAAGGATGACCAACTAAAAGAGAAAAGAAACGGACAGGGGCAAACTAAAATATAGCACTATGAAAAGAGCAGGGGCACTTGCAGGATTATTTGTTTTTCTTGTTATTTCCGCATTCGGACAAATTCCGCCCGGTTATTATGACGATGCACAAGGACTGAGCGGTGAGGAGCTGAAAACGGCTCTCAATGCCATTATCGACGATCATATCGAATATCAGTACACTTCTTCGGGGACTGATTTGTGGGACATTTTAAAAGATAGTGATGAAGACCCTTCCAATCCCGATAATGTGATCTTATTTTACACCGGATGGAGCGTGGATGCCGAGCAGGAATACAACAACGGCAACGGCTGGTCGCGCGAGCATGTGTGGGCACAGTCACACGGTGGTCTGGATCCCGACGATGAAGGTCCCGGCACCGATGCGCATCATCTTCGACCTTGTGATATTTCGGTAAACTCGGCACGGAGCAACAAAGATTTTGATAATGGGGGAGAGGAATACCTGAAATACGGCACTATTCCTACCGGCTGCTATTCCGATGAGAACAGCTGGGAGCCGCGCGATGAAGTAAAAGGCGACGTGGCCCGCATGATCTTCTACATGGTGATACGTTATGAAGATTATCCCATGGAGATCGACCTGGAAGCTGTGGATGAAGTGAATACAGCTCCTGACCCGGAACATGGCAAGTTATCTACGCTTCTGGAGTGGCATCAGCAAGACCCGCCCAATGATTTTGAGCTGAACCGCAATGAAGTTATTTACGACTATCAGGAAAACCGCAATCCCTTCATCGACCACCCGGAATACGTTAGCCTGATTTGGGGAGAAAACACCACCGATACACTCATTGTGAATGAGATTATGTATAACTCGGAGGAATATGACGAGGAATGGATTGAACTCTATAATCCTTCGGAGCAGGCGGTGGATTTGAGCAACTGGACCATCCTGGACGATGATCTTTCGCATGATCCGGTGGTATTACCACAAGGGGCACAGATAGCAGGAAATGGCTACTTTACTGTTTCTATTTTTACCAATGGCAATTTCCCGTTTGATCCCGATTATGATGGCACCGGCCATTTTGCCCTGAATAACGATGAGGATGAGGTGAATTTATACAGCCCTACGGGACAACTAATCGATCATGTTCCTTACCAGGATAATGCTCCCTGGCCCACAGCACCGGATGGCAGCGGGTCATCACTTTCGTTGTTGGAGCCTGAGCTGGATAACAGCCAAGGTGAAAACTGGGCGGGCAGCGAGCAAAATGGGGGAACACCCGGCCAAGCCAATTTCCCAAATGCTCCATTGCTGGCTGTGACTTCGCCCAACG
The DNA here is from genome assembly GCA_021740045.1 of Bacteroidales bacterium. Taxonomy (GTDB): domain Bacteria; phylum Bacteroidota; class Bacteroidia; order Bacteroidales; family JAIPAP01; genus JAIPAP01. The sequence continues at coordinate 52,851 of JAIPAP010000002.1, read as the reverse complement.
GCGGTGTGACACTATATTTCACTAATACTTATGCTATTGAATGGACCTATGCCAACTTAAGTGGTCAGCTTGATATTCTGCTGAAAAACGGACCTGATGAATGGGTGTTGGCTGAATCGGTTCCCGTGGAGGAAGGATCATGGCAATGGACGGTATCCGGCAGTTTACCAGAGGATGATCAATATGTGATAGAATTGGCTGGAGAAGGTATTAGTGATGAAAGTGATGCTTCTTTTAGCATACAGGAAATGCCGGGTGCTTATGATCCGGTGATCACAGAGATTATGTATAATCCACCGGAATCGGGTCAGGATTCCCTGGAATTTATTGAAATCTATAACCCGGGGTCAACAAGCATTGATATGACCGGATATTATTTTTCGGAGGGCATTTCATATACTTTTCCCGGTGTTATTTTAGAACCAGGTTCAATTGTATTGATTGCTAAAAATGGCGATGCCTTTCAAAATACATTTGGTATAGAGGCCATGGAATGGAACAGTGGCGCCTTAAGCAATAGTGGGGAAGCTGTTGAATTAAAGGATCAGGCCGGTAATTTGGTCGATTTGGTCGATTATGATGATGGCGGTTCCTGGCCCTCCCAACCTGATAGTTACGGCCCGTCTTTAGAAATTATTGATCCGGAGAATGAGAATGATGATCCGGCCAACTGGAAAGCGTCGGAACATTTTATAGCAGTAAATGCCGAAGGCGATAGCATATGGGCCAGCCCGGGGTTTGGAGGTGAAGCGCCTCCGCAGCAACAAAGCCTTCAACTCGGATCGGGGTATCAAATCATCTCATCCCATATGATAGCTAATGATCCCGATATGTTGGCTGTGATGGCGCCTTTGCTTGATAACGGATTACAGTTTGTCAGGAATTCAAACGGGGATATGTTGCACAAAATCGGTCCCAATTGGATCAATAACATCGGTGACTGGAATACCATTGAAGGTTATTTGGCAAAGATGAACGCGGGCAATGAATTGGTTATCGAAGGTGATCTGATCGCTTCCGATACCCCTATCCCCGTTCAGGCCGGTTTTCAATTTATTAGTTTTCTTCCCAACCAGCCTATGGATGCTTTAACAGCTATGCAAAGCATCCTGGGCCATATGGGGTTTATGCGTAATACCGAAGGGGATATGCTGCGCAAGATCGGCCCCAATTGGGTGAATAATATCGGTAATATGCAAGCCGGTGAAGGCTATATGCTGAAGATGGAGGGCGAGGATGTGGTGGTTTATCCGTAAGATAAATTGGTGGAATTGATTGGATGGTGGGATTGTGGATTGGTCAATTGGTCAATTGGTTAATTGGTTAATTCGTTAATTTGTTGATTTGTTGATTTGTTGATTTGTTGATTGCTTATCTATTGTAAGTTGAGTTCATTAATGATAGGAGTGGATAACCTCCTGCATAGTTTTTGATGTATATTCAAAAAGGATATATTATGATACGGTTTGTTCAACCATTAATCGCGGTGATCATTATGGCTATTGTAGCAGCCTGTGGCACCCAGAAAGACGTTGCCATCAAGAATGAAAAGAACAATGGAAATGACTCCACCGAATACAAACTAATTGTCTTCGATGCCCGGTTTGAAACCTGGTATACTACGCATAGCCAGCCGATGGATTATTTTTCGGAGTCCTATTATGAAAGCTGGAATAGCAGGTATGTAGATGTCTGGAATTCCGGAGGCCTAGCCTGGACCAATGAACCTATCAATTATAGGCGTGATGTAGATTACCCGGTGGAAATTGATCATAAGCTGTTTTATTATTTTGTTTATGAAGAAAAGATAAAAGACAGAGATATTTTGGGTCAGAGTCCGAATGTGGCGATACCGTGAGAATATTAGGGGTGAATACCCCTAGTTGATTTGGATTGTGGATTGAGTGTAAAAAACTACTACATACTAAGTTGCCAAGGTAAGTGTTTGATAAAAATGTATTAATTTTGATAACAATATGGTAAATTGGAAATTACATATAGAATCAAATCCCAATATAATGTTTGGGAAACCGGTAATCAAGAATACAAGAATACCGGTTGATTTAATTCTTGAAAAACTTGGTGAAGGTGATGTCATCGAAGAAATAAAGGAAGCATACCCAAGGATAAATGACGAGGATATATATGCATGCTTGAAATTTGCTGCTGAATCAATTAAAAACGAAGTAGTTAAGAATTTGGCGCAATAATCCTGTAATATCGATATAAGAGGTTTTTCTTATTTTCGAAAAAATAAAACCCAAGAATGTCAGCAGGAAGCGATATTATAGCACAATTATCCAGTTCTATCCCTGAGATTGCCCGTTTTTTATGGGAGAAGGGGTGGGCCGAGGCGAACGCCGGAAACATGTCCATTCGCATTGATGAATTGCCGCAGACCTATCATTCGGCCGAATCGGCTGTTGCCGGTTATGAGCTTCCCAAAGCTTATCCGGGGTTGGAGGATGCTATCTTTGTGTTGACCGGCGCCGGAAAACGCATGCGTCAGATTGCACAATCGTCGCAAAACGGGATGCTGATCATACAGCTAAATGAAAAGGCCGGCCGGTACAAAATATTTCCTGTTTCGGTAGATCAGGAAGTGGATTTTAAACCCACCTCCGAATTGCCCACTCACCTAGCGGTTCATCAAATGATGGTGAAGCATGGCATGCCTGAAAGGGCCATTGTTCATGCCCATGTAACAGAATTGATCGCACTAACCCACATTGAAGAATACACCGGGGAGGAAAACCTGAACAACCTGCTATGGTCCATGCACCCAGAAATTCCGATGATGCTCCCTCATGGGGCTGGCTTGGTTCCCTCCATCATGCCGGGAACAGAGGAGATTGCCCATGCAACCGTTGAAAAGTTCAAATCACATAAAGCTGTGATCTGGGAGAAGCATGGTGGATTTGCTATTGGAAATGATGTCCAGGAAGCCTTCGACCGGTTAGACATTTTGGCCAAAGCCGCTTCCATTTATTTTACCTGTAAATCATCGGGCAACACAGCCCAGGGTGTTGATTCAGACCTGATGCGTAAGATCAAAACCAAATTTCAACCATAAAACGAAACTTATTATGAGATCAACTCATTTTTCGCTCACTGTACTATTTGCTATTCTTTTACAGCTATTGATCATCAAACCGGAGGCATATGCTTGCTATGCTATTATTGCCGGCAAGGATGCCACAGCCGATGGCTCGGTAATGCTTGCTCATAGTGAGCTAAACCACGGACAGCGGTTCCTGAATTTCAATATTGTTCCACGGATGCAATTTGAAGAAGGCGAGGTGGTAAAGTTGTATCATGGCGGAACCATGCCCCAGGTTGAGGAAACGTATCGCTTTATGTGGTCGGAGAATTTTGGGAGTAAAGGAAGCGATGCCTGCCTGAATGAACATGGAGTTGCCATAGTTAGCGACGGCACCCATACGCGTGAAGGATCCTATGAAGAGCTGGTAAAAAGCGGTGCGATCAAGCACGGAGGCATTGGCTTTATGATGCGTATTTTGGTTGCACAACGTGCCAGGACAGCAAAAGAAGGCGTGAAGCTAATTGGTGAGCTCATGGAGAATTTTGGTTATGATGGTTCGGGCGTAACTTTTTCAATTGCTGATCCCAATGAAGCCTGGCTGGTTTCGGTAGTCAGGGGAAACCAGTGGGTGGCACAACGGGTACCGGATAATAAGGTGGTGGTCCTTGCCAATGTGAACCTGATCAATGAGGTTAACCTGGAAGATACCAATAATTTTTTGGGATCACCCGCTCTTATCGATCATGCCATTGAAAAAGGCTGGTATGAACCAGGTACTGGAGAGCCATTTAATTTTTCAAAAGCTTATGACAAGCGAAGGAATTCCAGGTTCATAAAAAAATACCATTGCGATCCAAGGCAATGGCGCGGGCAGTGCCTGGTGACCGGGAAAGATATTCCCCTACCCATTAACGACCGTTTACCTTTTGCGGTTAAGCCTCATAAAAAGCTTACCATAGACGATATGCGTGATATTATGAGCGATCACCTGGAAGGTACCCGCTTTGATCAGAGCGATCATTATAAAAAAGGCTCTCCTCATGACTTGATGGGGTCGGGAGATGGTATGATTTGTCACCAGGCTAACCAGGAAGCGGCCGTTTTCCAATTACGCTCCGGCTTGCCCAAGGAAATTGGGTGTGTTTATTGGCGAACAACGGCAGCCTCCTGCTCTTCGGTGCTTACTCCCTGGTATTTAGGCGTAAATGAAATTTCTGATGCTTATCATTATGATTATCCAAAGGAACCGGTTAACCTTAAGTGGCATTTCGATCCCCCAGAAAAGGTGTGGCAATACAATCATGATAAAACTTTCTGGGTTTTTAACACCTTGGAAAACCTGACCGATCTGAATTATAGGAAACACATCAAGCAGGTAAGACCGGTTTGGGAAGTTTTTGAAAAGAAGCAATATACCAACCAACAGGCTATTGAGCAAACTGCCCTGCAACTCTGGCAGGATGATAAGGTTAAGGCCATAGATTTTCTTACGGCATATTGTAATGGACAGGCAATGGGCGCTATTGAAAAGGCTAAATCGCTGATCCAGAAAATAAGGACGGAGGAGTTTGGTTTTTAAAACAGCAAGGCGAAAGCAATATCATTTAATTGTTTTTTGTTATATCTTTGTTAAAAGCCATTGAGAATGAGTGCAAAGAAGGACAGAAATAAAGCTGAAGAACCCGATGTTTTCTACGAAAAGCCACTGAGTTTCGATGATGTCTGGAAGATGTTCAAGGAAACAAGTCAGCAAATGAGAGAAACCGATAAGAAGATTAAGGAACTCTCGGCACTATTTACTTCGCAATGGGGTAAACTGGTTGAATCGCTGGTTGAGGGTGATTTGGTGCACTTGTTGAATGAATGGGGTATACCCGTTGAACGAACCAACCAGCGCGTTAAAGGAAATTATCAAGGCGAAAGTTATGAATTTGATATAATTGCCGAAAACAGCAAGGAAATTGTTGTGGTTGAGGTTAAAACCACATTGCGGCCAAGCGATATAAAAAATTTCTTGAAGAAACTTGACAAACTGAAGAACTGGATTCCGCGGTATAGCGAAAATATTGTTTACGGAGCCGTTGCCTTTTTAACGGAAGATTCAGGTTGCTCGAAGATGGCAGAGGGTAAAGGCCTGTTTGTGATCAAAGCTACAGGCAATAGCTCATCCATCATTAATAAAAAGGACTTTAAACCCAAAGTTTATTAATCTTTTGTTTTCATGCATTTCATAATTTAAGCATTCATCTCCATAGATAGCTATGCTGGTATTTAATGCTCAGATGCTATTGAAAAATCACGACTTTTTGTTTATATTTATACCGTAAAATTCCCGGCCATGCAAATCTGGAGTCGCTATCCTATGGTGCGTCTGTTGTTGCCTTTCATTGCAGGTATAATGATAGCTTTATATCTGCACATTCCCTTGCATATACCTCTGTTTGTTTTTGCAGTAGCGATTAGCATTCTTATTTTAATGGTTTCATTCCACCGTAAATGGATAACTTACCGTACCCGTTGGATATACGGCTTATTAATCAATTTATTATTGATGGGAACCGGTTACGAACTAGCTGTTCAAAATACACCCATTTTTCAGGAAGACCATTTTAGTCATTTAGATCATCAGAATTCGGTACTGCTCGGGAGAATAACGGAACAACCTGTTGATAAGCCCAACTCAGTGAAGGTGGTTGTTGATATTGAGCAAGTAATAGATTCTGCAAGGAACCATCAATCCTCAGGATGTGCCATTCTTTATCTTCAGAATGATTCAGCGGCCAATCAGTTATCATATGGTGATCGCATTTTGATAAAAGGTGGGCTTGATGCTGTTGAACCACCTACAAACCCGCATCAGTTCGATTATCGAAAATATCTTGCCAACCAAGGTGTATACCATAGCACCTACAAGCCTTCCCATGAATGGAAATTTTTTGAAAAGGGCAGGGGCAATCCACTATATCGCACCGCCTACGATCTTCGCAGCCGATTTTTGAATATATTCAAAGCCCATGATATTGCCGGAGATGAGTACGCCGTAGTATCGGCCTTAATACTGGGATACCGCGATACGCTGGATGATGACCTCAGGCAAAAATTCGCCGGAGCCGGGGCCATGCATGTCTTATGCGTTTCAGGCTTACATGTAGGGATTATATACCTGATCATCAGTGGCATGCTGGGATTTATGAAGCGGAAAAAGTGGATAAGGGTGTTGAGAGTGGTTCTCATCTTACTCATCATATGGTGTTATGCCATGATAACCGGTTTTTCACCTTCGGTGTTGCGGGCTTCTACTATGTTCAGTTTCGTCACCATCGGTACTTCCATGAAACGGCATACCAATATCTACAATACCCTGGCTGCTTCGGCTTTCCTGCTATTACTCATTAACCCTTATATGATCACCCAGGTGGGCTTTCAGTTGTCGTATGTAGCAGTACTTGGTATTGTTGCAATGCAACCATATTTGTATAAATTATGGGTGCCTGATTGGTGGCTACTGGATAAAGCCTGGGCTATTATTACCGTTTCCATAGCAGCCCAATTGGCAACATTCCCTATTGCCGTTCATTATTTTCACCAGTTTCCGGCATTTTTCCTGTTAACAAATCTTATTGTTATACCCCTGGCGGGTTTTATCATCTATGCCGGCTTATTAGTGCTTGTTTTGTCATTTATTCCGCTTGTTTCTTCATTTTTTGCAGCAATCCTTGCTTACTTGGTAAGGTTTATGAATGAATCGGTTTCGTTTATCGAAGGATTGCCTGCATCAACATTTGATGGATTGGTCATCTCCTGGACCGAGGCTTTTATAATATACGGGTTATTCCTTACCATGGGTTTGTTTTTATTGACCCCGCGTGCGAAAAAACTACAATTGTCATTGTGCCTGCTAATACTTTTTGCGGGCTTTGGAGTGTTTAGGGATTATCACACTGCCAGGCAGCAAAAGTTTATTGTTTATGATATACCGGGGCATTCGGGCTATGATCTTATTCATAAGGATAAAGCTATAGCTTTTGTCGATAGTGCGGTAAAAGCCAACAGGCAACTTGCCGGCTTTTATGTGGATGATCACCGCCTTATGAATGGCATTAAAACAATTACTTACCGGAACACAAATGAGCATCCTTCTATAGCCTGCTGCCAATATTTTGATGTGATCGGGCTTGGTCAAAAACGGATTACCCTTTTACGAAATTTACCCCGGAATATGGCAACCAACCGGGTTTTTGAAACGGATTACCTGGTGATTAATCAAGATAACATCTTAGCGATGAAAGAGCTTTTAAAGCTTTTTAAGTTCGATTTCCTGATTTTTGATTCTTCGGTTAAATGGTGGGATCTTGAGGATTGGATAGAGGAATGCAGGAATTTGAATATTGCCTTTCATGCCGTAAGCAGGGATGGCGCCTATATTGTTGATCTCTCGCCTAAATTACCGGATTATTGATCACCAAAGCCTCATCCAACCCAAAGCGAATAACGGCAAGCGTTGCTATGACCAAAGCAATTAGTTCCCAGCGTATCCTGTGATGTTGTCTTATAGGCTGCACAGGTACATTCGATTTTTTGAGCTGTTGGTGATAATACAAGGCAGGCCCCAAAAAGATAATCATGGTAAGGTGAATGAGCAATTCGTTTAATGGGAATTGAGGTGCTTTGTACAGGATCAATACTGTGCTCCCTATCAGCCAGGGCAGAACAAAATGAATAGTAAACAACCGGAAATGCTCCTGTGCTGTTGTTGCTTTCAATCCCCGTGAATAAAGAATGAAAATTTTTGAAGAATAACCGCCGATCAGGAACATCAAGTAAACTGCAATAATGATCAGGTCGATAATGATCACCTCACTTAGCTCCATGATCTTTGCGACATAGGATGAACCGGTATTGGTTAGGATGCCATCGATAAACCCACCGAAAAAGAAGTTGAAACCATGCAGAAAACACCAGATGAAAAACAGGTTGAGCAAATGAGGTTTATATTTTGTTAGCCAGTTAACCGTTGTTAAAAAGATCATGCCTAGTAAAAGTGAAATAATGGGTCCGGCCAAAAATACTGATACGGTGGCATCGAATGACCATAATGGAGATGAACGGGGTGAGAGGAAGCTGATCGTATAATACAACACCTTGGAGTCGATCCAGAAATCCCAGGCCACAAAAACCGTGGCGACCTGGTGCATAACATAGATCAACAGGTAAGCCAGTATATACACAAGGGTGGCATTGATCAGTAGCTTAAAAGATTGTTTATTTTCCGTTTTATTCACGCGCGTCTTTTTCATTCAACATTACATCAATAAAAACCGGTAAATGGTCGCTGAAACCGCCCAAATAGCGCGGGCCCGAATAGGTTCTAAAAGGTTTCCGCCCCATAAATTTTTCATCCGGTTCCAGCAAATAAGGGGCGTCAAAGATATATGCCTTATTGTTTTCAACGGATAAAACACCGGTGGAATCGAGTAAGCTGCTTGATATAATTATTTGATCGAACAGGTTCCATTGCGCCCGGTGTTTTAAGCTACCGCCATATTGTGAATGGTAGGCATTTTGCATAAGATTGTAAAGTGTTCCCCTTTTAATAACCCTTGATACCGGTTGTGCATTCAATATTTGCGATAAGCTCTCATCATCCGGGTCATCGTTAAAGTCGCCCATAATGATAATATGAGGAGCTTTAATAGCCAAAAACAATGAATCGACATTTTGACGAAGGATGCGGGCGGTTTCATTGCGTTTGGGTTTGGTGGCTGCATAACCTCCGTACCGCGATGGCCAATGGTTCACAAAAATGTGCAGGGTGTCTTTATTCAGCAAAGGACCTTTTACATAAAGAATATCCCGTGTTCTTGAGACCGTATCGAACGGAAACCGCACTTCAATGGCCCGGTGAAAGCTTGATTCGAATTTCATGGGATTATAAAGGAGGGCGACATCGATCCCCCGGAAATCGGGTGATTCTTCATGAACAATCCGGTAGTTGAAACGGGAGAGTGGCGTTTCATAAATCAGCCGGTTTAATACTTTCCGGTTCTCCACTTCACACAACCCGATGATGGCCGGAAGCTCCCAGCCACCCATTGCATTAAAGGTTTTATAAATGTGATCGATCTTGGTTTCCATCTTTTCCCAGGTCCAGTGCCGAAATCCCGATGGGGTAAATTCCTCATCCAGCTTTAAACTATCATCATAGGGATAGAACAGGTTTTCTACATTATAAAAAGCAATGCGGGCGCCATTGAGCAAACGCACCTCATCATTGGGGTGCTGCCAGTCGTCAAGAAGCGTTTTTCCATAGTTCTGACCGTTCCCGGTGATGGTTATCAACGAAAATACAATTGTGACTATGGTTAAGCGTTTGTATCTTGTCATGGTTGAACGCTGCAAAAGCTTCATTTATCGAATATATAACAATTTTTTGATTTATATGTTATGAGGATTGAATCAGCACGATTTTTTAACGATGCATAACATAGGAAAACTCATATTGATCATTGGGCTGATACTCGTTGTTATTGGTGGGTTGATATGGCTGTTTGGCAATATTTTCGGCTGGTTTGGCAACCTACCCGGCGATATCCGCATTAAGCGTGAGAATTTCCAGTTTTATTTCCCCATTACCAGCATGATATTGCTGAGCGCATTTATTTCGTTTGTGCTTTGGTTGATTAGAAGGTTTTTATAAATTTGTGCTTATGACCAAAACAACCCTGGCCGACCGTATCATCGCTTTTAATGAGCAATTGCAATTGGATGTCGAACTCCCGGAAAGAATATCGGTAATGAACCCATTCAATAATGATGGTGTTAAGGCCGTGTGCCGTGAGTTTTATAAAAAATATTACGATGACAACAAAAAGCGTATCTTATTGCTGGGCATTAACCCAGGGCGTTTTGGGGCGGGAGTTACCGGCATCCCATTCACCGACCCTGTCCGCTTGCAGGAAAAATGTGGTATTTCCAATGGTTTTGTGAAAAGGCCTGAGCTATCCTCGGATTTCATTTATCAAATGATTGACCGCTTTGGCGGACCGGCCGGGTTTTATGCACGATACCTGATCAGTGCCGTATCACCCCTGGGATTTGTGAAAAACGGCAAAAACCTTAACTATTATGATGATAAGGTTGTAAAACATGCTGTGGAGCCTTTTATCCTATGGAGTCTGCGGCAACATCTTTCATTCGGTATCAAAACCGATACGGTGATCTGCCTGGGAGAAGGAGAAAATTATAACTACCTGCAGAAGCTCAATAAACGTGAAGGCTTGTTTAAGGAGATCATACCTCTTGCACATCCACGTTTTATTATGCAATACCGCCGTAAGAAACTTCAGGATTATCTCGATACTTATTATAAAACCCTTAGTCTTATATAATTGCATTTCACCTAAAATGGGATAAATCTTCCCAAAACAGGATATGAAATGCAGGATAAAAAGAATTCGACATGACAATTTATTTATTCGTACTTGTAAATACGAATTCGAACAACTGGGTTTAAAAAATTGATAATAAGTCTATTAGTGTTTTATTGGTTAATCAATTATAACAATTTGTTAACATTGAGGGTAAAATATTACATGGTATTTTGAAGTTATGAGAATAGTTTTTGCACAACATTTATTTTCATTGTTAGACAACCGATTTTGGAGATCTCTCGCTAATTAATTTAGGATTTTGGTTAAAAACGGTAAAGCGAGATAAAGCCGGGCACATAGCCCGGCTTTTTAAATTCTAGCGAATAACTACTTTTTGTGAAATTTTTTCCTGTGCTGTTTTCAAGGTAATGATATAAACCCCGGCTGGGAGTTGATATTCCTGCTTATTCCAGTTTAGTGCATGATCCCCAGGCTGTTGGGTTTCATTAAGCAGGTTTATCATATGCATACCGTCCGGGTTATACATATCAATGCTCACTATACCGGCATGCTCCAGGGAATAGTTTATGGTGGCATGTTGGGCAATGGGATTAGGCGTGATGGTGAGTTTGTTTTGGGATGGCGCTTTTATTTCTGATTCACCGGTAATTAAGAAAACTATTTTATTCATTGCTAATGCCCAATGTCCGTTCCGGTAAGTTTCCCATAAGCATAATTGTTCAACCGATTGATCTTTTACATTTTCAACAGCACCGTAGAAAAGCCTTGGCTTTATATCATCTCCCGGATAATTTGAAATATTAATGGTGGTATGGACCGATTCCGGTGAATTGGCAAATATTTCCTTACCCGATCCGGTATCACAAACTAATGTGGTTAAACATCCGGGATAATCCGGCCTAAAAGGCTTGACTATTTGATCAAGCGTTAAAATGGATGACTGCATTTTATCATAGCCTTCCGGGTAGATGATGTTGTATGGATCGGGATGGTCAAGCCTAAGATTTTTTATAGTATAATTTTGATTTTCCTTGGTTCCGAATGATACCATACACCCATAGTTAAAGCCCCCATTATTTTGTTCTGTGGTGAGATTGAACAGTGTATCAGCCTCATAGGCTACTATTGCTTGATTTTTCATATGTCGGCCTTTTGCAAAGGAATACATCAATTGCATTTGGGAACCATTATATGAAAGCCATGCACATTTATTCCCATCTATTGATAAGACCGGCGAAAGGAAATTGCCTGTAACAATAAGCACAGGTTCATCAAATCCTGAAGCGGATGTAAGCCGCGCATATAAAATCTCCTCCCCATTCATCCATACCAATCCTTCACGATCCTGCGAAAACATGCTGTGCAAAACAGTGATATCGCCGGAGATCAGGATGGGAGCGGAAGTGGGGCCGTCACTATCGCATTCCATGTAATGAATACTGCCTTCATCGTCTTCCCAGCGTTCGTAAAGCAAAAAGTACTCGGCATCGTAACCGGCATAAGGCGATACGTCCATTGCCCGCGGGTTGCGGAAATCCACACCGGCTTCATAAAGAATGGTGTCCGTTTCGGAATTCTCTTCCGAAATATTCCTGTAGCAGATCATTGTGCCATCGGGGGCTGTTTTTTCCCAATACACATACGTAAAATTGGTATGCACCAGGAAAGGATAGTGGTTATCCGAAACCGTATCGGTGATCAGTTTGGCATCCAGCCACTGTCCATAGGGCTGGGCAAAACCGGCATTGGCAACTAACCAAATGCTTAAAAGAAGAAGTAATTTGTGTGTTGTTCTCATGATGTATTTTTTTTATACTGGTTTGAAGATCACTTATTAATGATCAATTTTCCTGTCTGACTCAGTCCCGCTGTTTCCATCTTAACCAAATACACCCCCGCCGGTACCGGCTTTCCATTGAATGTTGTTCCATTCCATTGCACTTGATGGGTTCCGGCAGCCTTTTCTTCATTTAAAAGATGGTCGATTAGCTTTCCGTGCTGATCATAGATTTGAATGGAAACCTCACCTTTTTCCTTTAGTGTGTATTCGATGGTTGTTGAATTGCTCATGGGGTTGGGTTTGATGGAAAAAGCTTTTTGAACATGATCCCCTTCATCTGTATTACCCGGGATATCCATCCAAATTTTATTCATGGCAAGTGCACAGTGATTGTTGCGATTTGATTCCCAAACACAAATCATCTCAACACGTATACCCTCTTTAAATCCAGTGGCTCCATAAAATAGCTTGGGTTTTGTGTCTGTGCCCTGGTAGTTGGAAATATTCTGAGTAGACGGAGAAGTAAAAAAGCCATCCGCGAAGATTTCTTTACCGTCTCCAGTATCACTTACAAAAGTTGCCATGCATGGTAAATATGTTTTTTTTACAGGAACTTCCAGCGACATCACAGAAGGAAAAAACTTTTCCACACCCTCAGGATAGATAATTTCAGTTAAGGTTGATGTCTCCAATCTGTATATTTGAGCTTTATACAGCTGATTTTCAATGCTACCAAAAGAGATATGGGACATGTTTCCATTCATTCCCAGGTTCAATTCTGTCGTTAAATCAAAAAGTGTATCAGCTTCATATTCAATTTGTGGCTCGGGGCCATTTGAAAAGGTCATAAGATTGGTTTGATCCCCGATTTCAGCAAGGCAGGCAAAATAAAACGTTGGAGTAATCACAGGCATTCTGTAATTCCCCGAATCAACCACAACGGGCTGCTCAAAACCTGCATTATTTGTTAGATTGGAAAACATGATTCTTCCATCATCCATCCAAACTATACCGATACCATCGCGGGAAAATACGCTGTTCATGGGAACGATTTCTTCTGAAATAAGGATGGGATCGGAGTATGTGCCATCACCATAAAATTTCAGGTAAGCCACATGGCCTTCATCATTTTCCCATCTTTCATAAACCAGCAGGAACTCGGCATCATAAGTCAGTTGTTGATAAGGGGATAGTTTTAAGCCCCGGGGATTTCTGAAATGCACACCCGGCTCAAATAAGACGGTGTCGACTTCAGCCTGGAGGTTATAGAGGCTCTTGCAGCATATCAGGGTGGCTTCCGGCGCTGACCGTTCCCAATAGATAAATAATCCGTCCCAGTTGATTATAAAAGGATTATGATTGTCGGAGATGGTGTCTGTGATTAACTCTACACCTTGCCACTCATTGAGTTCCTGGGAGTGAATGGATTGATTCATTAGCAAGATGCACGCTAGAATTAAGACTTGTATTGGTTTCATGACTTTGTTTTTTGGATCAGTAATTATTTGTTGATGATTAATTTCTTAGTTCTAGTAATTCCTAGAGCTTTTATCTTTACCAAATACACCCCCGCCGGTACCTGTGTTCCATTGATCGATGTTCCATTCCATCTTACTTGATGGCTTCCGGCAGCCTTTTCTTCATTTAAAAGATGGTCGATTAGCTTTCCGTGCTGATCATAGATTTGAATGGAAACCTCACCTTTTTCCTTTAGTGCGTATTCAATGGTTGTTGAATTGCTCATGGGGTTGGGTTTTATGGAAAGGCTTGCATTATCTGAAGGTTCTTCCAGAAGACTACTGCTTGCATCTATCCAGATTTTATTCATCGCCAAAGCCCAGTGTTCATTTCGGTTTGATTCCCATATGCAAATCAATTCAACATATGGAGAATCGACCCAACCGCTACCTCCGTAGAAAAGCTTGGGGTTGGTATCGGTTCCCGGATAATTGGAGATATTTGCATTAATTGATTGAAAGCCATCCCCGGATGCGAAAATCTCCCTACCGGAATCAGTATCACTAACAAGGGCTGTATAAAAAAAAGCATCAAGTCTTTTTACCGGAATGTATTTTGAAATTACGGTGGGAAGCTCCTTTTCGGCATTTTCAGGATAATCTACATCCCTTATCGTGTTATCATCGATATCGTAATTTTTTACCGTATGCATTTGATTTTCAACGGTCCCGAATGAAACAAGTGAATAGCTCCCGTTCATAGCTGTATTCAATTCCGTGGTAAGGTCAAACAGGGTGTCGCTTTCATATACCACCTGGGGATCCATCCAACCGTTTGATTTATCCTGCTCAGCATATAGAAGCTGTGTTTGCGCTTCACTCTCCGTTAACCATGCGCATCCGTTTTCAATGGTAAGGACAGGTTTCCGGTAATTGCCCGAATCGATCACAACCGGTGATTCAAAACCGGCATCAACCGTAAGATTAGAGTACAGGATTTTATTATCTAAAAGCCAAACAGCCCCGTGTTGTGACCTTGAGAAAACGCTGTTTGCAACCGATAATGAATCGGAGATGAGGATAGGATCGGAGAATATGCCCCCGTTTTGATATTTCAGGTAATAAACACTCCCTTCCTCATCTGTCCAACGCTCATAAAGCAACATGTACTCGGTATCGTAAATTTGCCGCTGAAAGAGCGAGAGCTTCATAGCGCGTGGATTTTTAAAATGGACACCATCCTGGTATAAAATCGTATCGATTGAAGTTTTTTCAGTGGTAATGTCCTTGCGGCAGATCATGGTGGCATCACCGGCCGATTTTTCCCAATACACATAGGTGTTATCCCAGTGGATCACAAAAGGATGATGATTATCCGAGACTGTGTCGGTGATCAGTTCAGCGCCATGCCATTCGTACAATTCCTGAGCTGCCAAAAGATTTGACAGCAGTACGGTTATTGCGAGTAAAAATGTGGTTTTTGGTTTCATAGGGCAGTTTTTTTGGATTGATCATTATTTGTTGATGATTAATTTTTCAGTTTCGGTAATTCCTTTTGTTTCTATCTTTACCAAATACACCCCCGCCGGTACCGGTGTTCCATTGATCGATGTTCCATTCCATCTTACTTGATGGCTTCCGGCCGCCTTTTCTTCATTGACAAGATGGTCGATTAGCTTTCCGTGCTGATCATAGATTTGAATGGAAACCTCACCTTTTTCCTTTAGTGCGTATTCAATGGTTGTTAAATTGCTCATGGGGTTGGGGTGGATGCTCATGTCATTATGTTGGGATTGGTTTTCATTAGTACTTCCCATCATCACCTTCATATAATTCCCCATCAATACACTATGCCCGTTATTTTTCGATTCCCATACGCAGTGGATTTTCATCCAATAACCTCCCGTTTCACCGATGTATAATTCTGGTTTGGTATCCAGGCCCGGATCATTCGAAATATTCACATATTCATTCGCTCCATTATAGGTATTGGCATAAATCTCAGGATTATTCCCTGAGTCAGCTACAAATGAGACAAGGGTTTGGGGAATATCAAAAGCAGTAACCATAATGGGATGATCAAGGGCTGTAGGGTAGCTTTTATCGGTATTATAGGGCTTATCTACTTCAATGACCTCATCATATTGCAGATCATAATAAAAAGCCCTGTTGTAAGGCTCATTATGATCAAACCAAAACAACGCATCATACATAAAGGCTTTTGTGCTTCCACCAAATCCTTTTATTTCCGAAGCTGTATGGACTTCCACCGGGTCGTTCCACAATTGATCCCAGGGGTTATACTCGGCAGAGTAGATGCTAAGATTGTTCCCGTTGGGTTTTAGCCAGGCACAGTGGAAAAGGTTTGTAAGGACAGGGTTGCTGCAATTCACCGAGTCGAGCTGATCGATGCTTCCCAATTGAATGCCTTTTGGCCCATTATTAAAAACCCGGGAGAAATAAATGCCTCCTCCCTCATTCCATGAAACGCCTAATCCATCGGCTACCGAAAAATGCAGTGAATCCTCTGTACTGGAGGCCATTGGGGTAGGGGGAGAATAGGTGCCGTCTTCATAAAAAGTTATATAGTTAAGACTATGCGTATTGCTTTCAACCTTATTATAAAAAAGCAAATAGAGAATTTCCGACCCATCAAAAAACCATGATGGTTTCATGATCTCAGGATTCAGGTAATGCACATTTTCTTCATACAAAAAAGTGTCTACCGGTGTCATTTCCATCAATTCCCGCATGCAAACGGCGGTAGTGTTTTCATTGATGATCTTTTCCCATGCCATGATCGTTTTTTGATCATTTGATGCGTATAAATGGCTGATATAAGGGTTGAAGTTATCCGATGATGCATCGGTAAGCATGACCGGTTCCTGCCATTCGTAAAATTCCTGCGCGAATGCAAGGTGAATTAAACTAAGGCTGATCAGTAGCATAAAAATGTTTTTAGTTTTCATGGTTGATGTATTTTGGTTATCGCAATTTGGTGAATTTCATAATGGCTATGTTCCCTTTAATGGATGACTATTAGTTTTTTGGAGGCAGATTGGCTCCCGGTATTAAATCTAATCAAATAAATACCCGGCGGCACATCAGTTCCATCAGCACTTGTCCTGTCCCATGTGATTTGATGATGGCCGCTATCCTTTTCCTCATTAATCAGTGTTTTGATTATTTTTCCGCGTTGATCGTAAATGCTTATACGAACAGGGCCGGGATTGTTCAGCTCATAACTAACAGTAGCAGAATGATCCATTGGGTTGGGGTGCAATTTGAAATCCCCGGCAGTACTTTCGGTTTCCTCCACGCTGCCTAATGCAGCATATAAGTAATTCTTCATAATCACCCAATGCCCGTTCCGGTAGGATTCCCAGGTGCAAAGAATTTCCATCCAGTATGGACCTATTTCGCCCAGGAACATTTCCGGTTTGGTATCCATCCCGGCATAATTGGAGATGTTTATTTCGGGATAACTGCCATACATTTGATTATTGGCAAAGATTTCAGGATTATCCCCCGAATCGACGACAAAGCCAATAAGGGCATCAACAATAGTAAAACCGGTGGTGATCATTGGATAGGTGATTACAGTTGGGTAACTTTTAGCGGTGTTTTCCGGTATTTCCATTTCGTGAAGTTCACCGCTCAATAGTCCATAATAAAAGACCTTGCTGTATGGCTCGGCCGGTTCATACCAATGAATAAGGCTTGTAAAAGCTCCTTTCTTATTTCCGCCAAACCCAGTTATTTCTTGGCCTCTATACACTTCTTCGGGCTCCGACCATTCATCCTGATAAAAACTGTATGCTGAATGCATAATAGCCATACTATCATCCACAGCTTTAAGCCAGCATAACTTATAATCCATTGAAAGGAATGGAGAGAAGCAATTCCCGGTATCCACTACCTGGACTTCGCCAAAATACAGGTCTTTCGATTTTTCTTCCAGCAAAGGAGCATAGCGTATTTCCTCTTGCTTGCTGTAAGCTATTCCAATTTCATTTGCCGCTGAAAATGCCAATGAATCGCCAATTGCAGAAGCAATTTCGGTGGGTTCCGAATAGGTGCCGTCATCATAAGCTTCAAAGTATGCAAGGCTGTGATCTTCTCCTTCAACCCGGTTATAAATCAATAAATACATCACCTCCGATTTGGGAAATCCATGATAAGGTTTCATGATCTCCGGGTTCAGGTAATGGACATTATCTTCATAGAGAACCGTATCGGTTGGGGGCATTTCTGTGAGTTCACGTATGCAAATGGCTGTTGTGTTTTCATTGATCACTTTCTCCCACGCCATTATGCTTTGAGCAGGGGTAATGGAGTTAAAGGTGCTGATGCAGGGATCATGGTTATCCGATAAAGAATCAGTAAGCATAACAGGTTCATGCCATTGGTGAAGCTCTTGGGTAAATGCAAGGTGAATTATACTCAGGCCGATCAGTAGCGAAAAAAGGGACTTGGTTTTCATGATTTTACGAGTTTAATTATTTTGTTTGCTGTTTTTCCACACCGGGAAAGGCCTGAAAACAAGAATTCTATAGCAACACAAACAACCAAATACAACCATCAGGCATTTCAATGGTTAAAAGTAAAAACAAATGTGGAAAAAAGCAAGGTATTTTTGGTATTGGTTTTTAATAATGCTGAAAAGAGGTGATGTATTGTATGGTTGATTGGTGGAATGGTTGAGTGGTTGATTGGTTGATTGGTTAATTGGTTGATTGGTTGAATGGTTGAATGGTTGATTGGTTGAATGGTTGATTGGTTGAATGGTTGAGTGGTTGATTGGTTGAGTGGTTAATTGGTTGATTGGTTGAGTGGTTGAGTGGTTGAATGGTTGAGTGGTTGAGTGGTTGAGTGGTTAATTGGTGGAATGAGTGGTTGCGAAATCAGCTTTGATCTTTTCAACTTTTGTCTATACAAATCCTTGCCATTTTTAATTTTGCAACCCGGCTGCTGGCGCGCGATAGCATCGTGTGCCTTTCTATATCACTCGTCTGTGATGAGATAAAGCTAAATGCTGCCTGCAATGTGCAAATCATGCCGGTTTTAGCGGTGTGTAATAAAATCTCGTTACAAACGAGGAAATTTGCCGGGCACGCGTTAAGCCGCTGCAAACCGATAGGTTAGGACAATTACTCACGATTTATGTAATTCGCTCCAAACGCACGCCAGCCAGCGTTTTTGCCGTATTCATATGGACGGGCTTTTCATACTCATTCCTAATCAAATACGCGGCAACTTCCCAGAATATTCGCTCCTAACTCTTTCGCAAAGTCAAAATTTGTTTTCATCTATAAGTGAAGGCTGGAGTAATGAGGTGGTTGAAATAAACAACCCCTTTCGCAACCGATCTGTTAAAAGAAGGTCTTTTAAAAGTATTCTGGCAACGAAAGGGGGGTGAGGACTTTATTTACCAAATGTTCTCATGTAATTGATAATAGCCCAACGGTCTTCCTCAACGGGAATTTCCTTTTCGAAATTGGGCATTTCCCCACGGCCGATAAATGATTTATAATACAACACACCGGCTTTTTGCTCCTGGAATTCTTTAGTGCCAAAGTCGTTGGGTTGTGTTTCCAGTTGCTTGGCACGCGGGCCGTCACCGGCTCCTTTGTTGCCATGGCACGATTTACAATGCTTGGAATAAAGCATCTTGCCGATTCGTACCGATCGTTTGTCACCCTTATGCGGATTTTCCATCTTTTTGTATTTTTCAGGAATATCCCAGGGTTTGCCTTCTTTTTGATCTTGTGGAAATGTAAATGCCATTAAAAATATAATGGCCATGCTGAAAACCATTAATAATGCTAAAATTCTTTTCATAGTTGCTCCTTTTTTTAGGGTTCTAATTATTCACTAAAGTAAAACAAGGTGTTTAAAAATCAAAATAATACCACATTTATCTCAGCAATATGCACTATGAATTTAAAAATAGATTAGCCTTTGCTTATCAGTCAAGCCGCATGTATACATGGAAAATATGTTAATAGGATTTAATACAAGTCTTTATGACAATCAGCACAGTGAGTTTCTCTCCAGGCCTCACCTATATCAATGGGGTGTTTGAATTCGAGGGTTTCCAAGGCCGACGCTTGTTCCATTTTACCGGGTGTTCCCTGGGCAACAATGTCATGGCATGAATTACAATCACGTGAAATGGTACGGCCATTCATGGAAACATGCTTATCGTCATGGCAACGAACACATCCTTCGGAGTTAAGATGCCCGATGTGATTGGGGTATTTATTCCATTTAACCTTCATGCCCGGGAATACGTTCTTTTTGAATTCTTCCTTTGTTGCTTCTATGGCCTGATCGATCAGGGCTTTGGCAGTGTCGTATACTTCAGGGTACAATAACTCGTAATAGGTATTAATTTCGCTTTCGATAAATTCCATGGCGCTATCGGTGGTTGGGTAATCTTCGCTTAAAACGCCCATAGCAGCTACTTTAATATCGGGTAATTCTTTGGGCACTTTTCCGGCGGTAATGGCATTATCGAAATATTCCTGCGGAGGATGATAATTATGCGATGGCCGGTTATGGCAATCAATACAATCCATGGTGCGGATTTTTGATGGCTCTACCTGCTTGGCGTTAATGGTGGTATCGGGGCTTTGATAAATAACCGATTCGCCTGTTTTAGTATCGGTATAGCGTACCCATGGTATTACTTCCCGTTTGTCATCAGCGGCAATGTATTCGATTTTAACATCCGGGTTGATGTGCCAGTGAATTCCCTCCTTAAGTCCTAATGCCTCATAATTGGAACCTATTTTCATTTCCATAGTAATATCCCACTCGGTATTTTTAGTGTCAGCCAAATAGTGTTTGCGGAATTTTAGCTTACGGGAATAAAATTTTTGAGGCCAATGGCATTCTTCACAGGTTTCTCTGGCCGGGCGTAAATTTTCAACCGGCGTGGGTATGGGCTTGGGGTAATTACCGGTTGTAACCGCATATACCTGGTATAAACCCGATAATTTGGATTTTACATACCATCCGGCTCCCGGCCCAACATGGCAATCTACGCATGCTACCCTGGCATGTGGTGAATTCTGATAAGCTATATATTCGGGCTTCATCACTTCGTGGCACACTTTGCCGCAAAATTCAACCGATTCGGTATAATGATAAGCCTCGTAACTCCCAATGGCCGATACCATCAGGAAAATGAGCGTTCCGAAGGAGAAAACTATCAGAGCATTCCTGTAACGGGTATCGTTCAGGTTGAGAATCGGCCACTTTTTTTGTTCAGGTGCAGGAGCGGTTTTCTTATCTTTTTTGGTCTTCCTTATCATCCCGATGGGAATAAGAATTAACCCAATAACAAGAAATACCGGTAAAATAATGTAAGTGAACAACCCAAGATAAGAACTACCGCCGGAATAAATCATCGATATCAAAATCAAGAAGACAATGATAAAAAAGCTTATCATTGCTAAAGTTGCTCCCGACAGGGAAGTCCAGTTGTAAAAGGCCTTGGGTAATTTCATGGTTTTTCGGTTTTAGTTTATGAGCTATTCATTCCTTCCGCTTAATATAGTGTGATTCTTGAGTCTCTTACTGATAGCTGTCCTTCTGTTGCTGTAACTAGTTAGTGGCTTTCCGGTTCATCATGCATCTTATGATATCCATTGATCATTGCCTCAAAATGTGCTGAAGGCGTTGCTCCAATTGTGCTGAAGTAGATATGGACAACCAAAAAGATGGAAACCAAGAACCCGGTAATGATATGCACCAGGTCGTTTAATTGCAACCCGCTTACCCCAAACAAACGGTCAAGTATTATCTCCGGAAAGAGCAATGCCCAGCCGGTTATAATCAATAAGGGAAGCAGAAGGTACATAACACCATCATAGGTTACTTTTTGCAAAGGATTCAATTTTCGCTTATCATTGATCGGGAAAGGTGTCTTTTCCTTTCTAAACATCCCAAACATGTAGTACCTAAGCTGTTTTATCAGATCGCGCCCGATGGTAGACCAGTTAATTTTGTAATAACTGCCATTGGATGTTCTGATATTACCGATCAAAAAGCCTATGTATCCGAGAGTTAATAATATTCCCGAAACATTATGCATTGATACCGCCACATCGAAAGAAATAAAGTAGTTTTGCGGATCAGAATATTGCATACTCAAGCCGGAGAAGATCAGAAGGATACATAATACTGCATTAACCCAGTGCCAAAGGCGAATCCAAAACGGATAATGATAGATCTTTTTTCCCATTTCTTCTTTTATCTTCAGTTTAGTTTATAATTCGCAAGATAGTATGAATTACAATCCCGAGTATTACAAGTCCGAAAATGACCAGACTGATTGTATTGAGGATTTGGTTTCTGTTGGCTCCTATAACAAATGATTCACTCATCATAATCGCATTCAGAAAACCATATTCTTGCCGGGCCTGTTTTGATTTATATTTGTATAAACTAGCCATAAGCATGGAATTCCTCGAATGACATTCTGCGCATTTCCGCACAGCTTCTTCTTTGGGCCGTATATTATGAGCCACCATCAGGGTGTCTACTTTTTTAGCATGACACTCGAGGCAACGAACATTATTAAAATGCAATCGCTGATTGGGTAACCAATCGTGGCTTTCAATAAGGTTGGGATTTTCTTTTTCGGCAATTAGTTGGTATTTATCTGTATTGGAATGACAGCTTAAACAGATCGAATTGTTGTAAGCCACAATATTTTTAATGGTGTCGGATTTACGAGCCGTTAATTTATAGGAGTGTGGCTCATGACACATCCAGCAATCGAATGATTGATTGTGTTCCTGGTAATGGACGCTTTCCTGGAATTCTTTCTGGATGGTCTCGAAATTGAATTTTTCCCATTCCTCCCCCCATGCATGGCAGTCCATGCATGTGTACTGGGGTTCCAACCTTAATCCGCCCGGGTGGGGGAAAGTATCATATTCATAAGAATGGCAATCGATACATTTAAAGGTGCTATGGTTGGAATGATAGAATTTGGATGAATCGATGATATAATAAGGATTCATCCGGTCGCGTACATTCCTGTCGAGCCACCGGTTAAAGTATGAATAATATTCATTGCCATGGCAGCTCAGGCATTCTTCATTAGCTTTCACGTTTTCGGGTAAGCCGGTTGTATCTTGTTCCTGGGCCGGAGCTGCGGAAGTACCTAGTAGTAATGTTATTGAGATCGAAAGAAAAATTATCAGATTTCGCCCGCTCATGGTAGTTAATTTAAAGTTATCATCTTAATAAACAACCCTGTGCGCACCATGCCTTACAGAGGAATAATCACTTACTCCAAACCGGGTGCGAACAGGGTTTTAACATTCATTATAGGTTTATTCTCCGAATGTTCTTAAGTAGTTAATAATAGCCCAGCGATCTTCTTCAACAGGGATTTCCTTTTCGAAGTTGGGCATCTCATCACGTCCGATGAATGACTGATAGTACAATACACCGGCTTTGCGTTCCTGGAATTCCTCGGAAGTGAAGTCCCCGGGGAAGGTTTCCAGTTGCCTGGCTCGCGGTCCGTCACCTTGTCCACGGTTACCGTGGCATGATTTGCAATGCTTGGAATAAAGCATTTTTCCTATACGAACCATGCCTTTATCACCTTTATGGGGATTTTCCATTTTCTGATATTTTTCAGGGATATCCCAAGGCTCGCCTTTTTTCTTATCCTGCGGTGCTGTAAACGCCATAAGCATAATGGCGGCAAAACTCACAAGCAGTACCGATAACATATTCTTCTTCATAATCTCTCCTCTTTTATATTTTTAACAAAATTATTTGCTAGAAACTCCATAATCGCGTAATGTTAAATCCGAGCATGATCTCTCCATCAGTCCAGTCATTACGGTTAAACATAATATTGTACTGGGGCATCATAGCATCGGCCGTTCCCACAAAGATCTGGAAAACGTGGGTGCTGGTGGATACCTCCCATCCTACACCGAGGTTTGGTTTCGGCTTTATATTTAAGGTAGCGTGTTCCTGCATGCTTTCAATGTGCAATGGAATATCGTAGTTTACGATAATAGATGACTGAGGGCTAAAACGTGCCCGGCCACTCAGCGAGACGGCAAGTTTATCATGCTCGTAAGCCGAGTCCACTGCATTAATATGCGAAAAGCTCGGGGCCACCTGGAATGAGAAACGGTAATCGAATTTATGGGAAAAGATCAATTGGGAAAAATAGGAGAAGCGGTTGGTAAACTCATATTGTTCGCCAAAGTAAGCATCTTCCCTTCCATCAATTGCCATGTTTCCGTAAAAGGAAACCGACACCGGAATGCTGTTATTCCGGGTTTGCTTTATAATACTATATTTACCGCGCAGGTCGGTAAGTTTACGATCTTTGGTAATTCCAGCCCCTACCATAATATCGTCGGTAATGCTGTAATTCAGCCCCAACCTGATATTCGACGGTGCATAAAGACCGTACATATCGGTTAAGCCGTTATCAATAGTTCCAAAACGGTGTTCGATAACAAATTCAAGGGTGTTTTTATAAGGTATCTGAACCGTTTGATTGTCGATAAGCACACCGCTTTCGAAGGGTGCTCTTACCGGTGGATCCTGGCGTTTTTGTTCATCTTGTGCAAAAGCAGTTGTTGTAATGATCAAACCGATCAACACAAGCCATACTATTTTATTCTTCATCATCCTCATATTTTTTCGTTCCGACATTAATTATTCTTAGCTCCTTGTTTGATCCATTCAAGAACCAGCTGAGCTTCGGTTGAGGTATACGCTTTCCAGTCGTGGCTATCGGTATCCGGTCTTACATAATCATAAAGTACACTTTGCTCGGGTGCAGCCGTGTCAACCAGATTATTATTCATAATGCTGTTATAGGCATTGCCCGCTGTAAGATCGGGTGGGGTCCCGCCGCTGTTGTGGCATGATGTACAGTTATCACCATCCGTAAAAATGGGGAGAATTTTATCGGAAAAGCTTAAAACACTATCCTCGCCGTTAAAATCGGGTTGAGGCGGCTCGATAAATTCATATTCGCATGATGTAAAAGCTGCCACTATCATGAATATGATTCCTATTCTGAATATTTTCCAACCTTTCATTCGCTCGTCGTTTTTTAATTAAGTGAAGAAACATTGTACATTAATATAAAGGATAATTACATACAAATTGTTTCATCATATATTGACTTAGTACATGAAGCACGAAAAAAGGCCTCTACAGAAACCTTTTTTCGCACTTTGATTCCATTCATTATTAATTCAATGATTCAAGACTGTTATTCAGTAGGGAAAAGGCATAGTTGAAATTATGGCTACCACCGCTGCGATCTTCCATAACATAAAGGTAGTTGAACACACCGCCTGCTTCATCCATGCTCATTTCACCGGGCACTACGTGGTCGCTGCTATCCAATACTCCACGTTCGAGAAGCTTACTGCGTAGTTCGGCCAGTTTTTCGTCAATGTCCTCTTTAGTGCTTTCAATCTTAGCGTCCAAGGCATCCGGATCGGTGTGGCAAGCTGTGCAGCCAGCCTTATTCACCACGCCATGGCCATGATACGCATAAGTCATTCCCATGGTATGACCGCCTGCCTGAGTACCATAGGGCTCCGCCATGTGGCATGTTACACATCCATTCTCAAGGGCATTGGTATGGGCCGAGTTGTCGTAGCCACTTCCTACTTCGTAACCACCGGTTCCCACCAGCATAGCTGCTTGCGGGCCATGGTGCGGACCCCAATAGGGTGAATTGATGGTTACATTACCGCCCTGCCCGGGTGTTGGTAGTGGATCAGGAACTCTGGGCTGGTGGCATCCTGCACACACGTTCGATTTGCCCATATCATACCCATCACCGTTAATCCAGAATTCAACCGGAGCAGAAGTTGTAAAGCTCCAATCTTCGGGTGTGTATGTGTCATGGATATTATGACAGGTATAACAGTTTTGGGGATTTGGATTGCTAATGGGGGCTTCTGTTTCCATAGCTCCGGTTTCGATAACTTCCAGAAATCCCTGGCTGGTGTGACATGGCGCACAATCTGTACCGTTACGCTCAAAATTGCCTCCGGTGGCATGTACCGATGCTGCCCATTGATTTTCAGCTGCAAAGATCGTTTGTGAATCATCATGGCATTCAATACAGCCGGCAGTGCCGTCTTCGCCGTCAACACCGTCTTCGCCGTCCTTACCTGGAGGGCCTTGCGGTCCTTCCTTTGTACATCCTGCAAAAATAATTGCCGAGCCAATGAATATGGCCATCATAAGTGCTAGTAAATTAAATCGTTTCATGATTGTAAGTTTTTTGGTCATCATTCATAAATTTCTTCGTGAAATCATTCACAATATTACATATTAATATAAATCGATGAATGTTTTTAAGCCTGATATACCTCTTTGCTTAAAAAGAAGTAAACCCAATTTTTTGATGACCGGCATCAAGTATATGTTGATTAATATCAATATTTTATTTACCTTTAGGGTGCATTTAGGTATAAAATTATTTATCAACATATTTAATTTACTATATTTGTGGCGGAAAAGAGAGATTCAATGGCGAAATATTCAAGAAAGATGGCATGTACTACATGCTGTTTAACTCAAAGTATCTTTAGGGGATTATCACCCGAACAACTTGAAATACTGAATGAGAACCGGCATGAAGTTGAATTTAACGCCGGTGAAATTATGTTTAAGCAAGGTACAGCGCTTACCCACATTGCCTGCATTCTGCAGGGTATGGTAAAAATATATATCGAGGGGCTTAACAAAAAAAACCTTCTTATTAAAGTGGCCAGGGAAAACGCCATTATTGGTGGGCCGGGAATGTATGTTGATTTTATTCATCATTTTTCAGTAGCGGCCTTAACTGATGTGCAAACGTGCTTTATAGATGTGAATTCCCTGGAGAAGATCATGAAAATGAACCAGAACCTGGCCCTTAACATCCTTAAAAAGAATAATATACAGGGAATACAAAACTTTAAAAAATTCATCAACCTTACCCAAAAGCACATGTCGGGGCGTATTGCCGATGCATTATTATACCTTGCCGATGAAATTCATAACGCTACCAGTTTTGAAACACCATTAAGCAGGCAAGACATTGCTGATTTAACTTCCATGAGTAAGGAAAGCGCCATACGTATTCTAAAGGAATTTAAAGATGCCCGCATTATTGAACTGTCCAATAATCATTTCACCATTCATGACCGTGAAGCCCTGGTCAAGATCAGCGATAAGGGCTGATCAGGGTTTTGCTTTGATCATTTCGGTGGTATAGGTGTTCCCTTTTTCATCAGTAATTTGAAGGATATAATAACCGGCTTGTAAGTGGTCCAGTTTAAGGTTTATCATCCCATTATAGAGGTTTTTCTTTTCATATTGTCGAACTTTTTTTCCATACATATTATATAAGGTAATCATAACCGGGCCGGTCATGTTACCATTTATGTTCAGTGTTACATTCTCTCTTACGGGATTCGGATACACCTGCACTAAGGTGTTTGATTGCGACTCCTTAATGGTAGCGGCACTGGTCATGTGTACGGGCAAACCTATGGAGTTGCTGATAAAAGTTCCTTCATGCATGGGATTACCTGAATCGTCTACGATAAGAAAAAATCCGTTGCCGTTTTCGCTGTTAAATCCGTTGCCGGCCGAATCGGAGATGACAATGGTATAACAACCCTCATCATTAAAACTTAATCTATGTGAGTATAAAGTGCCTGCTTGATCATATGGCCCCCCGGACTCAATGATTTCTTCCATGCTGTTGATAAGCTTCCATGAAGTTTCGCCGGGATTGTTATCGGTTTTGATCATGAGTACGATGGATTGAGAAGCCCTGGGAGCGTTCTTTATGGCGAATAGCTGTTCATTGTTGGCTGAATACCCATCGTTACTATTATTAGGAGATGCGAGGCTGATTAACAGTTCGTTTTGCTCCTGTGGGATAAATTCCAGGGGATCGAGTTGAATGCTTGTTGTTTCTAATGATTTGAGATTTCCGGTCCAGTTTTTTGAAAACACCTCTTCCCTGTTGATCGATGCACTGATTTGTAGCTTATTCAATGTTTGTGAGCCATTGTTCCTGATAACAATCCGGGGTTGCAAATGATCACAATAGATCGCCGGAACATGGTCAGTTTGTATCAATTCCACGTCGTTTTTAAAAAGGGGTGTAATGGGCTGATCGCTGCTAACAACCGTTTGATGGATTTCCCGGGTTCCCATATCCTGCACAAAACCAATAACCTCCAATTTTTCGATATTATAAAAGTTCTCGGTTTTCCATTGGGTTTGTAATAGCACATAGTCTCCTTCCTGGAAATCTTGCTGCAGCGTCTTGCCCTGGGAGGTCGGTAACATCTTCTTCAATACATTATAAAAATCCGTTTCACCGTTTTGTCCGGGCGGCTCTTCAAAATGGATATGCTCTTCCACAACGGCAATATATGCCGATAAATTACCATTAACGGGGGCTGTGGCCTCAATTAGCATATCGATATAAACCGAATCATTATCGGGTGATAATTCATGATGAGGCTGTATGTTAAAAGGCGAAGGCTCATTGTAGCGCTCCAGGATAATCTCACCGGAAAGGTTGGCCGGATGATCGTCGAAAAAGTTACCATCCAATATACTGTGCGGGACAGCCTGATTATTATAGTATTCCAACCTGGCATCAATATCTTCATTACAGTGATGATACATGGGGTCGGGGAGAAAGAACTGGTATTTAATAGAAGTGATTTTGTCGGGGTGATTATTGAGCAGTTCTTCTACCATGGGATTGTAAACAGCGCAAAATGTGCAGGAAGCTCCGGTAAAATGCTCGAGTATCACCATACGTTGGGATTGGCCTAGTGATAAAAGTCCCGAAATAAAAATTATGAATAAAAGACTGATCTTTTTCATAGATTTTGCTTTTAAAAAAGACCGGGAGTTCCAAAACCCCCGGTCGTTCTGCTTAAAAAAGGTAAACTCCAATTACTACTTAACCAATAACTTATTTGTGTATGACTGATCACCATTAGTCAACTGCACCATATAAATGCCCTTGGTTAATGAGCTTATATCTATGGTAACCGTATTTTTTTGCATCAGTTTTTGTGAGCTGAGCTCTTTTACAAGCTTTCCGGTAAGGTTATAAACCCGCACGGCAATTTTATTACTGGCTTCGCTGTTAAAGCGCAGGGTAGCAAATTCATCGGCAGGGTTGGGATAAATGGCAAAACCTTGCTCTTTAATAGCCTGCTCTTCAATGCCGGTGGTTCCACCACAGTAGCCATCCGATATTACTCTGATTTCGTTTTCATCATTGGTTTCTCCCCAATGATGCGCAACATGAACATTCATATTACCATCAACCTGGACCACACCACTCATTGAGAGACTATCGATCAGCAGAAGGGTGTCGGAGAATGTACCGCCTATATTGTTGGCATAACCGATATTGCCCATGAGTATATAGCCACCGAGCTCATCATAAGTAATATGTGCATTTCCTTCTTTGTCGAGGGTCATGGAGGTGAGCGGGCCGTTCACAATATTATTTACCTTCTCGGGTTCACTCCAGTTACCATCGCTGAATTGGCGATAATAAACCCAATCAGGGAATCCATCACCGTCGTTGCCACTGGCAGCGAAGTGGATGTTATCCTCATCATCGATCTCGATCATGCCATAAAAATCATTAAGATTTTCGGTTTCCACGATCTCTTCTTCCCACATCATACCAAAAGGCATGGTATTATAGGCGTGATGGATGTACATAAATCCAGGGGCGCCACCGCGATATACAATATGGGCAATTTGTTCGCTGTTAGCGCGAATGCAGGGGTTAGCGCCATTACATTCGGGGCCGCTTTTCGGATCACCAATCTTGTTGGGGATAGTAAATCCAAGCTTCTGAATCATCCATATTCCCATATCATTATGGGCGTACCAAACCCGCATGGAGTCTTTAGAATCGGGGCCGATCCAGGCCAGGTGGATTTTACCCTGATCGTCAATGTCGATCGAGGGCATTAAATTAAACTTAGGTTGATCCACTATTACTTCATAATTCCAATTGTTATCTTCCATATGAGCCAGATGAAGGTCGATACTGTCAGGATGTTCAATTTCATAAAATACGTAGGGTACGTTCTGGCTGTCTACTGCCAGCGCCGGCTTAAATGCATTGGTGTTTTCTTCATTAACTTTAACGGGCTGTGTCCAGTATTCGCCACAAGGCCTTTTTGTGTAATAGATATCGTGTGATGATTCGCCGAACTTTTCGAAAACCAAGTGAAGATTGTTATCGGCGTCTACTTTAAAAGCCTGCCCCGATACCTTATCCCTGATGTTATCATCGGTTACTTGTTCGAAATGCCAATCCTTCTGCGCCAGGGTATTTGATGCAATTCCTATAAACAGAATACCTAAAATGAAAGTTGTGAGTCTCGTAATGTTTGTCTTCATAATTTTAATGATTTGGTTAATGATATTTTTACCTCCGGATCATCCGGAAAAGTGCAGCGACAAAAATATGTTACAGATTGATTATGAAGCAATAGGGGATTTCTGGTATTTTTCCCGGGACTTCCTCCGTGCCAACACGTATTTTTATTAAAATCCTGCCTTCCAGCTTGCTGCAAGCTATATGAAATCTATACTTTTACACCGCAAAATCTGGTATTATCCATTGATGTTTATGAAACTTAATGTTATTATTATATGCTTTGTGTTTTTAACCAATAACAGTGCTTTCTCCAGGCAGGAACCCGATAGTTTGCACAGGGCTTTGCAAGTGGCCGAAGATACAGCATTGGTTGATGTTTTAAATGAACTTTGCTGGCATTATACCTATAGCCAATCCGATACTGCATTACAATATGGCAAGAAAGCCATTAAATTGGCGGAACACCTTAATTATATTAAAGGCTTGGTAGATGGGCATAATCGCACGGGAATTGTTTATGATGTTAACAGCAGATATGATAGTGCGTTGTACCATTACCATAAAGCCATAAGAATGTGCCGGAGGGTGAGCGATACCTTATTAATGGCCCGTATATTAAATAATATTGGCCTGACCCATTCGCGCACAGGAAACTACAAGGAGGCCCTCGATTATAGCTTCTCGGCTTTGGAGTTTTTTCAATATACACGCGATTCAACAGGAATCACCAGTGCCCAGAATAACATTGGGATGTTTTATGCTTCGCTGAAGAATTTTCCTAAAGCCGTTAACTATTTTAAAAAGGCCTATAAAAGTTATAAGCGATTTGGAGATACATTGCGAATGGGCGCCCTCCTAACAAACCTCGGCTCGGTTTATCATAAAATGGAAGAAAATGATAAAGCTTTTGAATATATTGAACAGTCAATTCGCATTAAGGAACAGGTTAAGGATTATTATGGGCTTGGTATTTCTTATAATGAAATGGGTGTACTTTACCTTGAAAAAGGGGAAACTGAAAAAGGGCTTGAGTATATCAACAAAACCATTAACCTTAATACCATTATTGACAATAACAGGGAAGTTACCTCGGCATATTTGATAAAGGTAGGAAAGTACCTTGATGAAGGAAACCTGCGGAAAGCCCTTTATTACAATCGCCTGGCAAAAGATATGGCTGAGCGGATCAACAGTAAGCCTACCTTATATTATGCCTATCAAAATTTCTCGAAGATTTGGGAACGTAAGGGTAATTACAAGAAGGCACTGGATTTTTATAAACGCTATATTTCCGTGAAAGACAGTGTGATCAACGATAAGCGCATTAACCAGATCTATGAGCTGGAACTGGCCTATGAAACGGAAAAGAAAGCCAAGGAAATTACCCAGCTAACCCGGCAGCGCGAAATCCAGCAGCTGCGAATCGATAAACAGAATATCCAGCTTGAAAATCGTAAGACACAGATCATAGCCATTATCGCCATTTTCACCCTGGGATTGCTTAGCTTGTATTTATGGTATTTTAAGTACAGGCACCGGCAAAAGATCAAGCTGGATGCTGCCCTTATCAACCAAAAGGAAAAAAGGGCCCGCGCTGTGATGGAGGCCGAAATTAATGAACGCAAACGAATAGGAGAGGAGTTGCATGATGGAATGGGACAAATGCTCTCATTAATAAAGCTGAATATGAGCAGCTTTTATGAGAAAATTGAACCCAATGATGATCGTGAGCGCAACCGGGTGGGCAGTTTGATCAACCTGGTGGATAATGCCTTTAATGAATTGAGAAGCATCTCCCATAATATGGCCCCCATTATGTTGCAAAACAAGGGATTGGTGGCTGCAGTAAGCGATTTGGTCGATCGAATTAAACAATCCAATCAATTCAAGATCCATTTTGAGGCTATCGGCTTTAACGGACGGCTGGAGGGATATGTTGAGAACACGCTTTACCGGGTTATTCAGGAGATTTTTAATAATATTATCAGCCATGCCGAAGCTACCGAAATAAGCTTGCAGATGTTTAAAAACGAAAAAGAAATTACTATTTTAGTCGAGGATAATGGAAAAGGGTTTAATACCCGTCATATTAAAGAAACCGATGGCATGGGGTTGCAAAACACTTTTTCGAGGGTTGAAAATTTAAATGGAAATGTACATATTGACTCGGCCGAGAACCGGGGAACGATTATAACTGTTAATGTGCCTATTTAATATTGGATTATGAGTGAACACAATTTACCGATAAATCTTCTTATCGTTGATGATCACCAACTGATCATTGATGGTTTACGATCCTTATTTGCCGAGGATGAACGCGTGGAAATTGTTGGGGGAGTTACCTCGGGCAATGAGGCTTTGAAGTTTTTAACCGAACATGCAGTGGATGTGGTACTGGCCGACATCAACATGCCAAAAATGTCGGGCATAGAATTAACTTATCAAATAAGGAATGCCTATCCAAACATATATGTATTGGCGCTCACCATGCATGATGACAGTACCCTGATATCGAAGATGATCGAAGCCGGTGCCTCGGGATATGTGCTCAAAAGCACCAATATGAATGAACTAGTTGACGCCATAAGTGCAGTAGCCCGCAAGGAAAAATACCTCAGCCGTGATGTGCAAACCATTATCATGGGTAATATATATAACAGTCAGGATGCCATTACCACCATTGAACCCAATGTGGTAAAACTAACACCCCGTGAAACCGAAATTCTTAACCTGATAGCCCGCGAATATACCAATGAGCAAATTGCCGATATGCTCTTTATAAGTGAGCGTACGGTGGAAACCCATCGCAAAAATATCTTCACCAAAACCAGCACCCGCTCTATTGTGGGGTTGATGAAATACGCCATGAACCACAATTTGATTAACATGGAAGAAGAGCAGTAGGAGAGTGGGAAACCTGTTTTCTTGCCGGTTACATTATTCATGTTTGTCCTAACATTTTTTCTTAATTAAATTTCTTTCTTTACCGAGTGCTTTCCATTCTTGAGCCATTGCTATGCCTTATATTTAGCAAAGAGCTTACCCGGTAGAATTTTCTCGATTAAAAAATTTCGAAAACCTCCCCCTGCTGCAACTAAAGTAGTAAATCAATCAAGTAGCATTGGGATAAATCTTGAAAATTAATAATTATTAAAACTTAAATCTTTACATTATGGACAAACATTACAGAACTAACAAAGGGCTGATGGCGCCAATAATATTGGTGGTATTATTTTTTCTGTCAGCCAGTACAGTGAATGCACAAAATCCTCCGCCCGCGCCTATTTATAGCGGTTCACAGGAAGTATGTTTAAATGACGTTTCCACCTATACGGTTACCAATACCGAAAGCGGTGCAAACTACACCTGGCAGGTGAGCAACAAAGGAACTATTCTAAACAGTGGTTACGATGGCGACGGTAACGCTTATGCTTCTATTAATTGGCATACCCTCGCGCAAGGCTCCCAAGGTTGGGTTCGTGCTACTGCAACAAATGATTACGGTACAACCATTGGTGATAAATACTTTGTTGAAGTTGAAGAGGTACCTGGTATATTTGTTTTTGAGTACACTAACTTTAACTTCCCCGGTGATGATGCCGAAAACGCTTATTATTGCCATGAATCTGCCGGCGTTGATATTTCGATGTCGAATTCACAGGTTAATACCGATTATGAATTACGCCGCCTGGCCGACGATGTTGTTGTGGATACCGAAGCCGGAACCGGCAGCAGTCTTATGTTTACCGGTGTTACCGTTGAAAATCACAACAATTCGCAAGCTTCTGCAACAGCTTACTATGTGATTGCAGTAAATGAGAACAGCTGTTCCGAACAAATGGAAGGTGTTGTTACCGTTCATAAATTTGAACAGGTTGACGGCGGTACCGTTACAACTAACTCACCATCAACCATAGGTGTTTGTGAGAATGGTCCGGTTATTACCAATACAGTTACACCTTCGGGTGGCGACGGAACAGGTTTTACTTACCAGTGGCAAACCCAGTTTGATGGTGGCGGTTGGAATGATATTGCCGGAGCTACTTCGTTAGGCTATGATGCTTCCGGTTCAACACTTCCTACCGGTGTTCATGAATTCAGAAGAATGGCAAGCAACACATGTGCCGACGTTTATTCCAATGTTATTACCATTGAAGTTGACGAGGCGCCCACAGCTAATGCTGGTGTCGATTTTGAAGCCGGCTTGTGCGAAACCCCGCAAATCAACGGTGGTGGAACCGGAACAGGTATCGATTATAGCTGGTCACCGGCCACCTACCTGAATGATCCCAACCTGGCCCAGCCGACATTCGATGCAGGCGCTGCCGGTGTTGGTGAATATACCTACACCTTAACAGTAACCGATACTTACGGATGTACAAACTCCGATGAAGTTACCATTACCGTGGTTCCAGATGAAACTGTTGATGCAGGAAATGATGCTGATGTTTGTGGTTTTGTGTATACCCTGGATGCCACTGCTTCAAGCACTGGTGAATGGAGCTACACAGGCCCCGGTTCAGTAACCAACTGGAGCCCCGATCAATTTGACCCGAATGCAGAAGTAACAGTTGATACCTATGGTGTTTATACTTTTACGTATACCGTACCAAACGGTAACTGCCCTCCTGTTTCCGATGATGTTGAAATTCAATTTAAGGAAACTCCGGCACCACAATCACTGGTTGGTAATCCGGTGGAAGCATGCCAGGGTTCAACAGTAACCTATGAATTGGCTAATCCAATTGGTGGTAATTCAGTTTTATGGACTGTTGATAACGGAGCCATCATTAGCGGACAAGGAACTGCCGTAGTGGAAATTGAATGGGATATCGATATGGTTAATTACGAAATCATGACCGGAACTCTTTCGGTGAACGAAGATAACGGAACCTGCTCAACCGATACCGATTTCAACTTTGACCTGTTCCCAATGGTCGACCCTTCAACAACTGTTACCGGAAACGATACAGCAAATGCTTATTCAACCGGACATGTTTATTCAGTTGATCCCGTAACTGCCGGCTATAGCTATTTATGGACCGTTACCGGTGGTACTATCGACGGCGCGAACAACCAGGAAGAAGTTGTGGTTGACTGGGGTGCCGGTCCTGCCGGAACCGTTGAGGTAACCGTATCAAATACTTGTGATACCAAGGACTTTGATCAGGATGTGCTGCTCATGCCCAACCTGCTGCACGGTCAGTTAAAGTATTATAACGATACCGAAAGCCCGGTTCCTTCACCATACCCGGCTAACGTTAGCGGTAACACTGTACCCGACTATTTCTGGGTGTCGCTGGTGAACAGTAACTTTGATGTGGCTAATGACAATCCTTATACCGATGCCGACGTGATCGAAACTGATAAGGTTGAGATTTACTGGGATGAGGAAATGACCGAATACAAATCATACTTTGAATTTAGCCATAACCTGAATCCTTCGGAGCAGTATCGCGTTGTTGTATGGGACGGTGGATTCCTTGAAGAGTCCAATATCGATCCGCTGCTGGGTTATACCTGGAACTGGAATAGCTGGGGTGGCGTGAATGCTACCGACGCACTTGCCATTCAATTTATGGCAGCCAACATTGATATTTCAGCTCCGCCTTATAACATGACCTGGATTGGCGATCCCGGTATGACTCCTCCATATGGTTTCTTTGCCAATGGTCTTGGTGATGTTAATGCCAGCTCTTCCTTAACAGGTCTTGATGCATTAATGACCAGCCAGCGCGCTGTTGGAAACATGGCTACCTTCTTCAATAACAAGCCGAACTTTGAAGTAGCCGGTATAATGGTTGCCGAAACCGACTTTAACGCTGCTTCAGTATTTGGCGTTGAATTGACCGATATCGAATTTGACAAGCGTAACGGTAGCTACCTTTATACTACCAATGCACTTGAGCATAACTATTATTCCGATCTGACCAACTTCGAAGCGATTGGTAATCAGTATCTGAATATTTACTACAGCGCTGTAGGTGACATCAATGCTTCCTATGATCCCGAATACGGCGGATTCAAGTCCGAATCGGACATTCAGCTTGATGTTGACAGCTATAAAGGTGTAAATGCAGGTGAAGTTATTGAAATTCCTGTAACCCTTGGTCAGGCTGCACAGCTTGGTGCCATTTCAATGGACATCGAATATAACAATGAACTGATTGAAGTTATCGAAGTAAACTACGGTGATGACTTTGCCCGCATCGATCAGGAAAATGGTAAGGTGAACATCGATTGGTTCGATACCCGCGGCGCTTATATCAATGCCGGTGAACCTGTTGTTGTGCTTAAAGCTCGCGTTCTTGGCAACGTAAAGAACAATACCGAGATCATCAGCCTCGCCGGTGCCGAACTGGCCAATACTACTGCTGAAGTACTCGATAACGTTCAGTACAAGACCATCGGTCTGAATAACGAGATTGGCGCTGAATTATCAGCTGATAACTACCCCAATCCGTTTACCCATCAAACTACCATTAGTTATAACCTTCCTGAAAACGGTAAAGTACTTATCGAGGTTTATAACATGGTAGGTAAGAAGGTAACTACGTTATTGAATGAAACGCAAAACTCCGGCTTGCACGAGTTTGAAATGACCAATGAGAACATGAAGCCCGGTGTATACCACTATCGATTAATCCTTGAAGGTGCTAACACCAACTATTCTGTTACCAAACGAATGGTAATCAGTAAATAAGACCATAAAACTGTTTGGAGCTTGAAAGCTCCAAACAGTTTTCAAAAATCAAACAGATTTCGTTTTTCAGTTCATATTTTGATTGAATAGAAATGACAGCAAAAACCACACATAACACTTTATACAGTTTGTTCATCCTCCTGGGTGCGCTTTTAACGGGATTCTCCCTGCGGGCCGGAAATGAACCCGAAGTGATGATCGATCATCATATCGGATGTGTGGGCAATGAAGTGGCTGTAGCTGTAAAGGTTCATCACTTTGACGACATCATGTCCTTTACCCTTTTTATCGAGGTTGATACCTCTAACCTGGCTTACACCGGCCTTGATCATGTGAATGAATCCCTGGCATCGGGGAACCTTGTAAGCAATTTCAGTTATGAAAACCCTCCGGCATTGAATATTAACTGGGTGGGGAATTCATCCGTGGATTTGAATGATGAAAAATTATTCAACATTCATTTCATGCTGAAAGATACAACGGGGGTATTGGATATGGGCAGCAATTGTGAGATTGTAAATGCTGATCTAAGTGTGGTTGATGATGCGGTTTTTACCGGTGGCAGTATTACTGTGCCTGCGGTGGTTATTCCTCAGCCAAATCACCTGGAAGTTCCGGAAGAAGAAGTGGCTTATTTTGAAGTCTTTGATTTTGCAAATGCTACATTTCAGTGGCAAATGCTCATGGCGGATAATTGGGTAAACATACAGGATGATCCCGCATATGATGGGGCCAATACGCATCAACTGTCCGTCCATACTTCCATATTGGAGGTGAATGAGGCGAAGTATCGCTGCAAATTGTCCAGTGCATCATGTTCGGGAATTACCGCTGAAGCTTCCTTGCTTGTTGATCCTGCCGGATTGCAGGAATCAACTGCCGGTAGTAAGAATAATGTTATAAGCGTGTATCCCAATCCTGCTGAACAAAAGATTTGGATAGCCTTTAATGATCAGATAAATGATGCAACAATTCAGATATGTGATGCTATGGGCAGAACAAGGCTGTTAGCTAATATGGATTGCTTGATCACCAAGAAGCCCCAGCAGCTTGAGGTCCATTCGCTGGAACCGGGCATTTACATTTTGCAGCTATTTGCCGGTAAGCAAATCAAAGCAACAGAAACTTTAATAATTGAATGAAACAATACTGTTTGATAAATGGTCAATCGAATCGATAACTAATAAAGAATGAATACTATGATTAGAAAAATATCACAACTGTTGATCATGTTTCTTCTCTTCATACCTGTTATGAAAGGGCAGGAGGTTCAGCTAGGCTCTGTTACCGAGGCTGATCCGGGAGGAGTAGAAATTGATCTGAATATGCTTGGCTTCACAGGAGCCAATGGTGATGTTGGCGCGATCACATATACGGTGGAATACCCAACCGATCTGTTGTCATTCCAGGGTTTAAGTTTTGAGAATCCTGATTTTGCCCCCATTACGGCAAATTTCTATAATGATCAGTTGATAATTGTGGCCACCAATATGAATGGCGTTAACATCGATGGATTACTCGCAACCCTGGACTTTGAATATGCCGGGGGTTTTCCTGCCGAACTGGAGTTTGTGACCGAGGAGTGTGAAATAACCACTATTGAGTTTGTTAACATCGATGCCACTTATACAAATGGTATGGTTGAACCCAACTTAACCGGCACTGCCGGAATGGTTAGCATTAACACCGAAGTTGCCCCGGTTGGCAGTGAAGTCAGTGTGCCGGTGGATATCGAGGGCCCGGACTTTGATGAGGTTAGTGCAATTTCCTTAAAAATAGCGTATGATACCGATAAATTGACCTTCCAGGGCATTTCGGAAAATACCTATGGTTTTGTTGCAAATGGTGGTAATGGTTTAATTGAAATGGAATGGACCGGTGGCCCGGAGGATTTCACTTCAGCGGTAACCTTGCTTAACCTCGATTTTGTATACAACGGAGGCGGACTGGCTCCACTTGAATTTCAAGCCGGAAGCCTGGTGAGCAACCAAACCGAGGTTTTAGCCACCGAATTTATCGATGGCAGTATCGATCTGGAAACACCCGGGGGGAACCGTGAGTTGACCATCGATCAGGTTAGTTCCATGGACAGTACTACCGTTAATGTACCCATCATAGCTGCAAACCTGGCAGATGATGATGTGGCAAGCATCAACCTGAACATTGCATTCGATACTGAAAAGTTGAGTTATGCAGGTTTTAATGCTGATCAGTTTAGCGGATGGTCGGTTAATACCGGACAGGGAAGTGTTTACCTGGTAAAAACCGATAATGAAGGTTTAACCATTGAAGATGGTGAACTTGTAACCCTCATTTTCGATTATACCACCGGTCAGGCCGATGTTGCTTTCGAGCCCGGAACCATTATTCAGAATACCGATCTGGAAACCTTGCCTGTCATGCTTAATGACGGCTATGTTATAAATACCACTCAGAGTATTAGCTTGATTTCAGGTTTTCAGTTTGTATCTACACGCATTATTCCCGAAAACCCGGATATGCTGGTGGTACTGGAAGAAATCCTGGATGATCGCCTGAATTTTGTCAGAAACAGCAATGCTAGTGAGCTCCGGAAGATAGGCCCCATGTGGATTAATAACATAGGTGACTGGGAAACGGTGGAAGGTTATCTTTTCAGCATGAATGATGCCGCTGAATTCACCACGAATGGGCCGGAGATTGACCCTCAAACCCCCATTAACTTTGAATCCGGTTATGAATTTATCAGCTATCTGCCTAACAGCCCAATAAATGCCTTGGATGCCTTTGAAACCATCATGAATGACGATCTTGATTTCGTCCGGAATTCTACCGGTGGCATGCTGCGTAAGATCGGAAACCAGTGGATCAATAATATTGGTGATGCCATGCCCGGTGAGGGTTACCTGGTGAAGTCTATGGGTGCACAGGAGCTGATATACCCTGCAAATCCACAATCAATGCTTGTTGGTAATGATGCCGAACCTACCTATTTCACTTTTGAAGGTGGTAACCCGGCCGAAGAGGTGTATACCCTTTATATTGACGGAGACCTTGAAGCTGGCGATGAAATTGCTGCTTTTGATGGAGATCAGATGGTGGGTGCTGCTGTTATCACTTCCGGTAATAAGTACCTGAACGACCTGCCGATATTCAAGCAAGTTGTTGAAGGTGAAGGCTACCAGCCGGGAAATGTGATTACCCTTAAGGTATATGATCGAAGTGAGGACGTGGTTTCACTGCTTGATTATACCATGATGGGTGAATACGATGCCCGCACTGCCAAAACCTTCCCGCAAAACGACGGCGAATACGGTGTTGCCGAAGTGGAAAAAATGACCACTGGTATCGATAAGCTGAATGCCGAGGTTGCAATGTATCCGAATCCGGCCCATACTTCGGTGAAGATAGAAAGTCCCGATGCTATTCGTAGCCTTCGCGTGTATAATTACACCGGCCAGGTGGTTGCTGAAAAAGTAACTACAAACAAGCTTATGGAGGTGAATGTTGAAAGCTTCGATAGCGGGATCTATATTGTGGAGATTGAAACAGTTTCCGGAAAACTAACCAGGAAACTTACAGTGAAATAGATAATAGAATTCGCATTCTCCTGGAATTCTATACTACCGAGGGCCTCATTCGTGAGGCCCTTTTTCAGTATATAATATTTGCCATTACAGGGAGATGATCCGAAGCCTGGTTTTTTTCATCAGCATGGGGGATAATGTGTTGCTCAAGCACATTAATGCCGGGGGAAACCATAATATAATCAATGATATGACCTGCTTTGGCCTTTCCTTCAAAACCGGTAAAGGTGTAATCCGGGCCTTTGCTTTGAGTGGCTAATTCGTGGCTATCGTATAACTTGCCTTCTTTTCCCGTAAGAATCCGGTATGGCTTGGAGCTCTGGATGCAGTTGAGATCGCCGGTTAATACATAATTTTCAGGATCAAGCTCTTCAAGCGTTTTATTGATGATCTCTGCACTTTTAGCCTTTGCCAACTCACTTCGCTGATCAAAATGCGTGTTTAAATGATAAAGCGTATCGCCTGTTGACCGGTCATGAAATTCAACCAGGGTGACGATGCGCGTGCAGCAGGCACCCCAGCTAATACTGCCGGGGACCTTCGGTGATTTAGAAAGCCAAAAGGTTGAATCTGAAAGTACTGTAAAACGCGATTTCCGGTAGAATACCGGCGAATATTCCCCGGCCTTTTTTCCATCCTCCCGGCCAACTCCAATCCAGCCGTATTCCGGCAAAGCCGATTCCAGGTCTTTTACCTGCCCATGCAAAGCCTCCTGTATCCCAATAAGATCAGGATTATGTCTTTTAATTACGTCAAATACCAGTTGTTTGCGGTCCGGCCAGGCATGTTCACCGTCAGTGGGGTTGTTATACCTTATATTATAGGTCATCACTGCTATACTACCTTCCTCTTGTGCCATACCACTTGTACTACCCATGAGTACTAAAATTATAATCAGAAACTGTTTCATTTTTGATGACAAAACTATGGAAATGTCAAGAAGTTTTATACTACTCAAAACCCATTGTCTATGACTTCATTTGTCTATAAGAAAATTCGGAGTATTTACGATAAGTTATAAACCTTATAATGCCCATTCTATTCAGAGACTGCCAACTGCTACTGCCAATTTCCAACTCAACTTATCTCACATAAATCCACAAAGTTATCCTTTCAACTCCCCCATCAACCACAAATTCCATTGGTCAATTCCGCTGGCTTGGGTTGCAGAGGTTTGGATAATGGGCATATGGGGATTGATGTCTTTAAGGTCTTTTTCGAATCCCGGAAGATCAAAATTGATGTAGGGCAACAGGTCGGTCTTATTGAGAATGGTGGCTTTGGCTTTTCGAAACAGCATGGGGTATTTGGCCGGTTTGTCGTGCCCTTCGGTAGTGCTTAAAACGGCTACCACGAAATCTTCGCCCAGGTCGAAAGCCGTGGGGCAGATAAGATTGCCTACATTTTCCACAAACAGTACATCTACCGAACCAAGGTCTATATTCTCGAGGGCTTTGGCCACGCTGTTGGAGTCGAGGTGGCAGGAGCCTTCGGTATTGATTTGCACAATAGGGATATCGAACCGCTCAAGCCGCTTCGCATCCCGGTCGGTATAGGCGTCCCCTTCAATAACCCCGACGTTGACCTTATCCTGCAAATATTCACAGCTTCGCTCCAGCAGGGTGGTTTTCCCGGCACCGGGCGAACTGATCATGTTGATCATCTTTACATTGTGTTCCTTGAGTATTTTCCGGTTGTCTTCGGCTTTATCCTGGTTGCGGTCCAGTACGTTACGCATTACTTTTATTTCCATGGTCAATCTCCTTCTATGCTTTTAATGAGTAATTCATTTCCGCTGATCAGTTCCAGGTCCGTCTCCTGGCATTTAGGGCAGATAAATGCACCATCTGCTATCGTAAATTCATGATTACATGCTTTGCATTTCAGGGTGATGGGAATAAAGCTAAGGCTAAGTTGGGCTTCGCTGGCAATGGTGTTTTCCTTGGTGGCTTCAAAAGCAAATTCGAAATATTCCGGGACGATCTGTTGCATTTTTCCAACCTCAAAATTCACCCTTGTGATCTTTTGAAGTTGGTTTTGATCAGCCACTTCCAGGATAATGCGAAACATGTTTTGGACCATTGCCAGTTCGTGCATAGCTTAACAAATTCTTGGTAGTTGTTCGCCACTTAGCATTTTAATTAACCGCCGCCCGCCGATTGATGTGTTCAGTACCACATCACCCTGATGATCTTTCGTAATTTCACCTATGATGCGGCTTTCCTTTCCCAGCGGGTGTTTTTGAAGTTCTTTCACGATCACCGGGGCAGCATCTTTATCCACCACCAACACCACCTTACCTTCATTGGCCAGGTAAAGCGGGTCGAATCCCAACAGTTCGCAAATGCCTTTAACTTCCTCTTTAACCGGAATGTCGTTTTCCTTTATTTCGATACCTATATTTTGTTCCCGGCTCATTTCGCATAATACCGTGGCCAATCCACCACGGGTGGCATCACGCATAAAATGGATATCCTCCTGATTAAGGACTTGAATGATCAATCCATTCAGGCTGGCGCAATCGGAATGGAGGGCTGTGGAAAACCCGTATGATTGGCGGGCTCCCAGCACGGCAATGCTGTGATCACCAACGGTACCGTTGATGATCACTACATCGCCCGGTTTGATCCTTTTGCCAGTGCTAATATCCGTGTTTCCATCTCTTAGGTTTCCAATTCCTGCTGTGTTGATGAATAGCTTATCGGCCTTTCCTTTTTCCACCACCTTGGTATCACCGGTAACAATGATAACACCTGCTGCTTTGGCTTCTTCGGCCATTGATTTTACAATATCTTCAAGATCACTCATCGGAAAGCCTTCCTCGATAATAAAGCCGGCGCTAAGCCATAAAGGTTTTGCTCCGGCAACAGCGAGGTCGTTCACCGTGCCGCAAACGGCCAGCTTTCCAATATTCCCGCCCGGAAAGAAGATGGGATCGACCACATAGGAATCGGTGGTAAAGGCAAGCTGTGCAGCAGGTAAATTTAACACAGCCGAATCACCTTTGTTTTCAGCGACCTTACCCAGATAGCCCAGGAACAGCTTATCAATAAGCTCATGCATGAGTTTGCCACCGCTCCCGTGATTCAGTTGTATGGTCTCAACCGCTTTTTTCATCATTTCTGGTATTTATATAAGGCTGCGCAAGCTCCCTCGGAAGATACCATGCAGGCGCCCACCGGATTTTCAGGAGTGCAGGCTGTTCCAAATAAGTTACAGTCGATTGGCGTTTTCAATCCCTTTAAAATTTCACCGCAAATACAGGCTTTATCTTCCAGGCTTTTAATCTCGGGAATGGATAGACGATTCTCAGCATCATGTATGGAATAAGCTTGCCTTATCTTCAATCCACTTTTTGGTAACACCCCAAAGCCCCGCCATTCGGTATCGGTTGGTTCGAACACTTCATCCAGGGCTTCCAAAGCCTTTTCATTTCCATTTGGTTTTACGGCCCGGCTGTATTGGATTTCCACAGCCGGTTGTTTCTTTTCCAATTGATCTACCATCATTTTAATGGACTGCAACATGTCGACCGGCTCGAAACCCGAGATAACGCAGGCGACGCCATATTTTTCCGGGAAATCGCTATACATGGCCGATCCGGTGATGGTGCTTACATGGCCCGGACACAAGTAGCCGTCGATCTTAATGCCCTTGTGGATCAAGGCCTGCATGGCCGGTTTCATCAATTTGTGAGCGCTTAGTGCCATAAAATTCCCAAGGTTTTTCCGGTTGGCCATTTTAATGGCTATGGCAGTGCCCGGAGCCGTGGTTTCAAAGCCAATTCCCAAAAAAACAATGGTTTTATCCGGGTTTTGATGGGCCATCTCTACAGCATCAAGGGGGGAAAAAACGGTTTTGATCTGCCGGCCTTT
The DNA here is from genome assembly GCA_021740045.1 of Bacteroidales bacterium. Taxonomy (GTDB): domain Bacteria; phylum Bacteroidota; class Bacteroidia; order Bacteroidales; family JAIPAP01; genus JAIPAP01. Next base: position 8,595 of record JAIPAP010000002.1, on the reverse strand, counting down.
TGATCTTTCTCGTTCCAGTGTGGAATGGCTTCCCGGTACCCTGATCAAATCGCCGAAAGTGGCGAGGATGGTATTTTCCATTTGAGCGATGGCAACCGCTTTATCGATAAAATTGCGGGCCGTAACACAAACCGGGCAGCCAGGACCGGAAAGTAAATGAATATTGCCGGGTAATAAATCCCGCAACCCGAAACGATGAATGGCCATGGTATGCCCGCCGCAAACTTCCATAAAAGTGTAATCGCTTCTTGTGGAAGTTTGGATGTTTTGTGCGATTTTACCGATTAGCGAAGCATCCCGGTATTCATCGATAAATTTCATGGATTCCGGTTATTGAGGTTATACATCTCGTTATAGAGTTCCAGTGTTTCACGGGCTTCTTTTTCATCGATCTTTTGAATGGCAAAGCCTGCATGCAACAGCACATATTCACCTTCCATAGCGTCTTTTATCATTTGTATACCGGCCTTGTATAAAGCCCCGTTTACCGAAACTGTGGCTTCATCACCGTGAATGTTTTCTATTTTTGCCGGTATGCTAAGACACATGGCTGTTCCTCCTTTTGGCTGCAACGGCCAGTTGTCCCAGCGCGATTCCTCCGTCATTGGCCGGTACAGCTTTATTCAAATATACCTCAAAATCCTTTTCATTGCATAATTGGAGGCATTTTTCCGTCAGGTATTTATTTTGAAAGCAACCGCCCGAGAGTACAAGCTTTTCAATTCCCGTTTGACGTTTCAGCTTCATAGCGGTTTCAAAGCAAGCCCAAGCCACTGTGTTATGGAATTTTGCCGAAATGGTTGCCTTCGATACGCCATTCAACAAGTCTCTTATAATTTTCATGATGGTTTTGGTGAATGATATGGATTTTTCATGGTTCGTAAACGGATAATGATCACCGGGATCATTTTCGATAATGGTTTCCAGCATCATGGCAGCTTGCCCGTCGTAATTATTTTCATGGCAAATGCCAAGCAAGGCGGCAACGGCATCGAACAATCTTCCGCAACTCGAGGTCAATGGCAAATCTTTGGCTAAAGTCAATATCGATGTTATATCGGTAAGTTTTTTATTTCCGGTATTTTCGATAAAGGGAAGCGGTAATTCAACTAATTTTTCCCCGTATGCATTATAAAGGTATGCCAGCGCCATACGCCAGGGTTCCTTATTGGCTTTGTCACCTCCCGGTAAAGGAACATATTCAAAGTGATAAGCACGTTCAAAATCCTGTAAATCAGCAATCATGAACTCTCCGCCCCATGAATGTCCATCAGTTCCGTAACCTGTTCCATCCAGGCTTATACCGATTATTTTTTCATCCATTCCGTGTTCCGCCATCACCGAGGCGAGGTGTGCATGATGGTGCTGAATTTTTTCAATATCCAGGTTTTGCTGTTCACTCCAATCTTCACTATGATTTGTGGAATGATAATCGGGATGAAGGTCACAGGCCACTATTTTTGGCTCGACCCTGAAAAGTTCCTTAAACCGTTCAATGTTGGATTTGTAAAACTGAAATGTTTCGAAATTCTTCAAATCGCCGATATGCTGGCTCATGATAGCTTTGTTTCCTTTGCCCAGGCAAAAGGTATTTTTCATCTCGGCCCCGGCGGCAAAAATCTCATCCACTTTAAAAGGCAGTTTAATCATTGTGGGTACATAAGCCCGTGAGCGCCTGATCAAGCGAAATTCATTATAAATTATCCTCCCAACAGAGTCGTCTAGGCGGTTGTATATCTCACGGTTGTAAAAAATGGAGGCAGGGATCAATTCCTGAAATTTGCGCTTTGCCTCTTCATCGGTCCGGGCGATAGGCTCATCCGAAAAATTCCCGCTGGTTAACACAATGGCGGGTGTTTCCAGTTTCTTAAATAGTAAATGATGAAAAGGCATATAGGGAAGCATTATCCCTAAGGTTTCAATTCCCTCATTGATCAATGAATTGATCTGCTTTTTCTGCTTGCATAAAACAATAGGACGACGCCAGCTTTCCAGAATTTCTTTCTCCTTATTAATAAGGTGTGCATATTCGGATGCAGCAGCAATATTCCTAAACATCACGGCCAGGGGTTTGTGGTCCCGGTGCTTGATCGTTCTGATCTTGTTCACCGCATCATGATTAAATGCATCGGCCATAAGGTGGTATCCGCCCTGCCCCTTGGTCAGGATAACCTCGCCCTTCATTAACAGCTGACGGGTTTTTTCAATGATAGCAGAAAGGTTATTTACAATTTGATGATCACCCTCAACTTCACTGGATAAGTCCTCTTTAAGAGATTTAGGGGCAACCTTACCTTGCCTTATCGTTAACGTAAAAGATGGCCCGCAATGATTGCAAGCTACGGGTTGAGCATGAAAGCGGCGGTTGGCAGGATCGGTATATTCTTCCCGGCAAACGGTGCACATTTCAAACTTCTCCATAGTCGTCTTGTCCCGGTCATAAGGAAGCTCTTTGATAATGGAAAAGCGGGGGCCACAATTGGTGCAATTGATCAATGGATAATCGATTCGATGCGGCTGGTGCTTAAGGTCATTAAGGCAATCTTTGCAAATGGCGATGTCGGGACTGATGCCGGTAGTCTCAGTGTTAACCTGATCACTCCGGTCAATGGTGAATTGTAAAAGGCCTTGTGGCTTCGCCGGTTTTATCTCAACCTGCTCGATTTTTGCTGCCGGAGGGGCTTCAGATGCAATAGCATCCATAAATGATTGCGTATTTCCATTTATACCTTCTATATATAGGTGTACTCCATCCGACCGGTTTTGAACCCATCCGCTCAAGTGATGCCGGGCTGCCAGGCGGAAGATATAAGGGCGAAATCCAACCCCCTGCACGATACCATTTATATGTAGGTAAAAAGCTTCTATAATTCCGGTTCTTTTAAGGTTCTACCCATAAAAAACACATTCATCAGTTCATCATAAAGATTGATATTGCTTACATGAACCCGCTTAGGCACCTTTAAAACCACCGGGGCAAAGTTCATAATCGAATTAATGCCATATGAAATAACTTGGTTGCAAACATGTTGGGCTGCATTGGCGGGGACGGCCAGAATAGCCACATTAATACCATGTTGATTAATAAAGCGCTCAGCTTCTACCATGGGGTAAATCGGGATGTCATTACCCGTTTTGGTTTTCATGGGATCGTTATCGAAAGCGGCTATTATGAATATCTTATTTTTCCGGAAACCGGAATAATTCATCAAGGCCCTGCCAATATTTCCGGCTCCAAATAAGATCACCTCATGGTCTTCATGAATTGAAAAGTAATCTTCCAACCGCTCAATCAACGGACCAATATCGTATCCTCCCCGTTTCTTGCCGCTTACGTTAAGTGTTGACAAGTCTTTACGAACAATATCAGCACTTACCCCTACCTCATTACCCAAGGTATAGGAATAAATCCGGTGGAATCCAATATTTTTCAAATGGTGGAGCGCGGTCCGGTAATTAAGCAGCCGTTTTGTTTGTTGTGTTGTCACCATTATAATGATTTCATTCACAATAAATATTAATCCTTAAAATTACATTATAAATTATTTAAAGTCAATAAAAATTTGTAAAATATTGATTATTAAAACATATGAAACTTATTTAAATTTAATCCATATAAAATTATTGACGCATGGGTCATTTTTTTTGAAAAAAAGTTGCATAGCCCATTTTATTGACATACTTTTATTGTGAATTAAATCACAATTCTATGTCGGATTTTTACAGACTAACAAAAACCGACTGGGATTCTGCTTTACGTTCTTTTATTTCACACTACACGATATTAGCCCCGGTTGAAGAAGAGGGGCATATCGATTATACGCCCATAGATGAAGAAGATGTCGAGCGTATAACATACAACAAACCTAAGCCTACAACACCGCTAAAAACACTATTGTTACCGGTAAAAGAAAGCTTAGCAGACCCTTCGTCACCCGAAAACCCTTGGCTCATCATGGGGATACCAGCCTGTGATCTGCACGCCAAGAGTTTACTCGATCAATTTTACCTTGATCCCGAGTACCCGGATCCATTTTACAAAAACAGAACGGAAAACAGCATTTTCATTGGGACTGATTGCCACGGCCATCAGGAGCATTGCCATTGCACCTCTTATGGATTCAAGCCTTATCCAACAGCCAATGATGATATTCACCTGGTCCGTCATGGAACAGATGTTTATGTATCGCCTGTTACGGAAAAAGGTGAAAAATTCATTGAAAAACTTTCCGGGTCAACCAATCTAAGTAAGTGTGATCAATCGGCTATTGATTGGATTGAGAGCAAACGAAAGGAAACAGTTGAAGATCTTGATGAGCACAATAAAAATCTCCCGGGTTATGAGAAGTCGGGGGAGCTTATCAATGCCTCGGATGAAGAAATATGGAAAGAATATGGAGATGATTGTGTTTCCTGCGGGGCCTGTGCCACCATTTGCCCCACTTGCACCTGTTTTCTGCTGATCGACAAACCCGGTTTGCTCAAACAGCGACAGGTGGATGCCTGTCAGTATCCAGCCTTTGAAAAGGTAGCTGCCGGGGAAGACCCTCTGGATGCCTTGCATAAACGATTCAGCAATCGATACATGTGTAAATATGTATGGCGTCCCGAACGCTTTGAAGAATTGGCTTGCACCGGATGCGGGCGCTGTATCGAGGCCTGCATAGGCGGTATCAATAAAAACGAATTAATCAAGGAACTGGCGAATAATGCCTGAGTTGTAAAACACAGAATTATGAGGCATGAAAGATCATAAAAACATATACCTGCCCATCAAAGCCGAAGTAACCGAGGTGATCGATGAATCGCCCACGATTAAGAGTTTCGTGCTCAAGCCCGAGCATGAATTTGCCTTTAAGACCGGTCAGTTCATCGAGCTTACCCTGGATAATATTGGTGAAGCACCGTTTACACCTTCTTCATCACCACTGGTAACCGATGAAATGCAGGTTACCATCATGAAAACCGGCTATGTTACCGACCGGATTCATGAGTTTAAAGGCGGTGAGATTGTAGGTATTCGGGGGCCTTACGGCCGGGGTTATCCGCTCGAAGATATGTTTGGCAAGGAATTACTGGTGCTTGGCGGCGGTTGTGGTTTTGCCCCCTTACGATCACTTCTTTATAACCTGAGTGCTGAACAAGATAAGATCGAAAAGCTTACCTTTTGCTACGGCTCCAAAACACCTGGCGAATGCATCTTTAAGCCTTACATTGATGAATTGCGACAGGTGCCGAAATTCGAGGTGCTCCGCAGTGTGGATAAGGTGGAAGAAGGGGAGGAGTGGAATGAAGATGTTGGAGTGGTAACTTGCCTGCTTGATAAGATTGAGGTGAATGTACCCAATTCCGTAGCCGTGGTTTGCGGGCCTCCCATTATGATGAAATTCGGTACTTACAAGCTGCTGGAGATGGGTTTCCCGGAAGATAAGATCTATTTATCAATGGAGAAAAATATGTCGTGCGGATTGGGCAAATGCGGACACTGCATGATGGGAAAATATTTTGTATGCAAAGACGGGCCGGTCTTTACCTATGAGGAGATCAAAGACCAGCCCGACATTTGGAAATAAATGAATTATGGCTAAAAAGCTACTCATCGATTTAAGGAAATTCAGGGATCACAACATCACAGGTCCCAGTGACAAACATATGCCTGAAGGCATTGATAGTCCTTCACCAAATACCAATGGGTTGAAAACCATCAGGGAGCTGGCGGTATTCCAATATACCTGTCGCAGGTGTGAAGAAGCCCCCTGTATTGATGTTTGTCCGGCAGAAGCCCTGGAAAAAGATGAACAAGGAATCGTAACCAGGTACACCAACCTGTGCATTGCTTGTAAATCATGCGTGGCTATTTGCCCATTTGGTACGATGATGAACGACTTTTTCGAGCATAAACGCACCGGGGGCGATTATTTCGACCTGAATGACGAACATGAAATGAACAAGTTCCTGGAAGCCTGTCCTGATGGAGCAGCCGAAATGGTTGAGATGGACGAAGACCCGGAACAAAACATATTTAAACTGACCGATAAGGTCTTGGTAAAAGAAATTCCCTGGGAGGGATTAAAATAATTGATTATGCTGGACACACTCTTTTATTTCCTGATCTATCCCGGTTTGCTGTTTGCAGGCATTATAGGGGGATTATTAACCTGGGTTGACCGCAAACTCACGGCCCAGGTGCATTTTCGTAAAGGTCCGCCAATGATGCAGCCTTATTACGACTTCCTGAAACTGCTGTTGGTAAAGGAAACAACAGTACCGGCCAGTGGTTCGCGAACGGCATTTCTGCTGGCCCCCATTTTAGCGCTTTCGGGAGCTACCATAGCCGGGGTATTGATCTTGCTGCCGTTGTTTAATATTACCGCGGGATTTTCCGGTGACATTATCGTGATTTTTTACCTGCTGGCCATTCCTTCGCTTATGTATATCCTGGGCGCTTTGGCTTCCGGAAACCCCCTTGCAGCAGTTGGCGGATCGAGGGAAATGAAGCTGGTGATCGGGTATGAGCTTACCTTCCTGCTGGTCATAGCAGGGATCATTCTAAAATCGGGGCAAGCGATTAGTATTAATGAGATCATTCTAATGCAAAAGACCGGTATTGCCAATATTGGCAGCATATCCGGTGTATTGCTCTTTATAGCGGGTATTTTCTGCATACAAGCTAAGCTAGGGTTGGTTCCTTTTGACATGGGTGAAGCCGAGACCGAGATCGCTGAAGGTGCTTTCATCGAATACTCGGGATCGGCTTTTGCCATGATCAAACTAACCAAGTATATCCTGTTCCTGGCTCTTCCAGCGTTTCTGGTCACCTTGTTTATGGCCGGCACTAATTGGGCTGGTATCGGGATTCTGTGGTCGGTGCTGAAAATTCTGGCAGTGGTGGTTTTGCTCACCTTGATTCGCAATACCAATCCCAGGTTGCGGATCGGGCAGGCCATGCGGTTCTTCTTTGTGTGGATGAACCTTTTTGCCATTGCCGCTATCGTGTTAACTTATTTTGGATTATAAAAAGGTATAACAGTGGCTTTTAAAGATGCAGTATTAAAAAAATCACTCTGGCTATTCCACTTCGGTGGGGCATCGTGCAACAATTGTGACATCGAGGTGCTCGATTGCCTTACACCCCGCTTTGATGTGGAGCGTTTTGGGATGAAGCTGGTAGGCAGCCCCCGCCATGCAGATGTAATGCTGGTAAACGGATCGATTAATAAACGGGATAAACCACGCTTGCTGGAGGTTTATGAGCAGATGGCAAAGCCTTGCCTGGTGGTAGCCATCGGAGCATGTGGATGTACAGGGGGTATTTTCGCCGAAGGGAACACCTTTGCCGGGCCTGTGGATAACATTATTCCAGTTGATGCTTATATACCCGGCTGTCCGCCTAAACCCGAGGCAATTATTGGGGGAATTGTAAAACTGATCAGTAAATGATAAGCAACAATGGATAAACAGGAGTTTCTAAATAATATTAAAGAAAAGTTCCCGGATGCCGTCCGGGAGACCATAGTGCTGAAGCGAAACCGGGCTACGGTTGAGATTGACAGCTCCGCTATCCTCGAGATATCGGAGCACCTCTTGAGTGAGCTTGATATGCGCTTTATCATTGCAACTGCTGTACACACCAAACGTGGCATTGAGATCCTGTACCATTATGCTGACGACACTGATGGGAACATCTTTAATATAAACGTGATATTGCCCGTGGAAAATCCTGAAATCGAATCGCTGGCTAACCGGATTTCGGCAGCGAACTGGATAGAGCGGGAAATGCACGAAATAATGGGGATCACCTTTACCAATCATCCTGAACCGGAAGCTTTGATTTCCGAAGGCAACTGGGCCGAAGGTGTGTATCCGTATAGAAAAGACATAACGCAACAAAACTAACATGGCTGAACAAAAGATCATACCGGTTGGACCCTATCACCCGCTACAGGAAGAACCTGAACTGTTCAAACTGTATTGTGAGGGTGAAATGGTAAAAGACATCAAATGGGAAACCGGCTACAATCACCGCGGCATTGAAAAGTTGAGTGAATCCAAATCTTTCGATCAGGTCTTTTTCCTGGTAGAGCGTATTTGTGGGATTTGCTCCACTTCCCATCCTTTTGCATTTGCCAATGCAATGGAAGAGATTGCTGATGTGGAAATACCCGACCGTGCCAAATATATCCGCAGCATAATTGGTGAGCTCGAAAGATTGCACAGTCACTTATTATGGGTGGGGCTTGCCGGTCACTTCCTGGGATACGACACCGTTTTTATGTGGGCCTGGAAATACCGGGAGCCGGTTCTCGATCTGTTCGAGATGATCTCCGGTAATCGTAACAGCTACGCCATGTTTAAGATAGGCGGCGTTAGACGGGATATTGAAAAGGCCAAGATTCCTCAAGTCAGGAAGGAACTCGATTTTCTGAAAAAGAAAACCAATTTGCTTATCGGGGCGGTGATGGACGATCCGGTGATCCATGCCCGCACCAAAGGGGTGGGTATCCTGACCAAAGAAGATGTCATCGATTATGCAGCGGTAGGACCTACAATAAGAGCATGGGGAATACCTATTGATGTGCGTGCCGATGACCCCTA
>JAIPAP010000080.1 GCA_021740045.1 Bacteroidales bacterium | reverse complement strand
TGGTCATTAACAGGTGAAAACTCCTGTTCATAAATTAATTCACCTGCTCCAGGCACTGTGGGAACGCCCATATCATAAACCTGCAGGTTGTAGGCTGTGGCCATATCGCCAATGTATACCTCTACGGATGTAAGTTCCATACCGATGAAAGGTTGGATCATATCAACCGGGAACATGGCAGCCACACGCCATTGTCCGCCTTCTGTTAATCCAATGGCATTGTCATTCGGGCCGTCATAATTTAGCACCTCTTCATCTTCGGTTTGTGAAGGATTATCAGAGGCCGGCTTGCCATTAGGATCAGCAGCAGGAACGCTATTGTTAACGATGTGCGGTGTATGTGTGGGCTCAATGGGATCGAGCTTATCTTCCGGCGGATAGGTAACCACTATGCTCCACTCCAGGTCCTGAGCACCGGTACTGGTAATATCAAAGTTCTTGGTGGTTGTTGTATTCTGCTCTATGGTGGCCAAAAGTGAGGTTTCGGACAATTCAAAATCGGCCGGTCCACCACCGCCTCCTAATTCCACGTACATCACATCGTCGAAGTAGAAATTCGGGGTATCACCACCGGGAGCATGAGCGAAAATATCCACTGCTCCAAGCTGGTTCATTCCGGGATCACCGGTAGCAGTTAAGCTCCATTGCCAGCCATGAACCATGGTTTCGTTCACATAATAGGTAGCTGTGTCCTCATCGATGTTGATCACGGTTTCTACTTTAAACCATTCCTGGTTTGGATATTCAAATGTAGCTGCATTAGAGCCGCCGGCATTGATATAACCTGTGCCGTCGGATGCAAAGAATGCCTCCATAGCCCATTCGGAGTCACCGCCGGCAAAATCGTGCAAGAGGTTGTAATAGGCGCCATGATTTTTATCGACATATATGTACATGGAAACACTGTATTCACCGGTGATTTTATCGCCTAAGGGCAGTACAAGGTCGGTTGACGAGCCTTCGGCTACCTTGACGGATTGACTACCGCTGTTAGCTTGTTCATCAACAATAGGAGCATCTTCCGGTCCTCCGGGTTCTTCGCTCCAGGTGGTCCAGGCATCGGAAACCTCGGCCAGCATATCGCCAACACTATAGGATTCGAAATCGTCTTCATACAGAGGCGGAGGCGCCATTTCTTCATACAGTATATCATCGAAATAGAAGTTTGGCGAGTCACCTCCCGGTGCATGGGCAAACACATCCATAGCGCCCAATTGGTTGATACCCGGGTCACCGGTTGCGGTCAGGCTCCACTGCCATTCATGCACCATGGTGCCATCCACGTAGTATTTAGCGTTATCGGCATCCAAATCGATTTCGGTTTTAACCATAAACCATGTACCGGTTGGGTACTCAAATGTGGCGGCATTTGATCCGCCGGCATTGATATAACCGGTTCCATCGGAAGCAAAGAATGATTCCAGTGCCCACTCGGAGTCACCACCTGCAAAGTCGTGCAAGAGGTTGTAATAAGCTCCGTAACCCTCATCCACATACATATACATGGAAACACTGAAGCGGCCGGTAATTTTATCACCCAGCGGAAGTATCAGGTCGGTTGAAGAACCTTCGGCTACCTTCACTGATTTACTGCCGCTGTTAGCTTGCTCATCTGTAATGGGGGCATCCTCGGGCCCTCCCGGATCGTCGCTCCAGGTAGTCCAGGCATCGGAAACCTCGGCCAGCATATCACCAACGTTGTAGGATTCAAAGTCGTCGGCATATAAGGGTGGAGGCGCCATTTCGACATAAGATAGATCGTCGAAATAAAATTTGTAATCATCACCGCTTGGTGCAGCAGCAAAGATGTCCATGGCACCTAGTTGGTTCAGGCCGGGATCTCCCTGTGAGGTAAGGCTCCATTGCCAGCCATGAACCATGGTGCCGTCCACGTAATACACGGCGGTATCTTCATCGATATTCACCATGGTTTCAACCATAAACCATTGGCCGGTAGGGTAGTTAAAGGTGGCAGCATTTGCTCCACCGGCATGGATGTAACCGCTGCCATCGGAAGCGAAATAAGCTTCCATAGCCCACTCGGAATCACCGCCGGCAAAATCATGCAAGAGGTTGTAATAGGCTCCGTAGCCATCTTCAACATACATGTACATGCTAACACTGTATGTCCCGGTTATTTTATCACCCAAGGGAAGAATAAGGTCGGATGATGAGCCTTCGGCAATTTTTACCGACTTGCTGCCGCTATTGGCTTGTTCATCCGTAATGGGGGCATCCTCGGGCCCTCCCGGATCGTCGCTCCAGGTGGTCCAGGCGCCGGAAACTTCAGCGATCATGTCGCCTACGTTATAGGACTCAAAGTCATCTTCATAGATCGGGGTTTGGTTACCACCGCCGGTATTCAGCGGGATATAGAAATCCATGCAGTTTCCCTGATCATCAAAGTCTTTACCTTCGTGATCCCAGGTGCCATCGTTGAAAACGGCACAGATCTCGGTAACTTCTGCTCCTTCTTCTATGCCATAATAATCCGCTGGAACGTAGGTAATAGACCATGTTCCGTCGCCATTATCGGTCAATTCGGGTGACTGACCATTCTGGCCCTGACCGTCAAAGTCTATTACATTTTGCCATTGTTCACCATTGATGGTCACCCCTGAATGAATAAATACCTGGCTGACCCCCAAAAGGTCCCCATCCGGGCATGATTCATTCGCATCAATCGTCAAGGTTAATTCATCGAATGCCGTGGCATCCGGTGGATCGATAGAAATGGCTTCAGGCATCTGGCTGTACGCTATGCCTGCAACTAACATAAATGCCATTAAGGCACTTACCATTTTAAGTGTAAATTTCCTCATAATAATTACTATTTTTGGTTAACACTCGGTTTTGAGACCCTAAAGTTAAGGCGAAATTTATTCAAATCAAAATTTGAGGATGAAATTACCGGAAATAAGTTTGCCGGGAAGCTTAAAACTTGCAGAGCGTCAAAATATTAAGCCAAGTGGAATTTCTATCAGGGGGCTTTATATAGCCTTCCCTGCCATGTGTTTAACTCTTTCATGCGTTGTTCAATACGGTTTAGGATCTGATCGTTACGGATCTTTCCCCAGCCCGGGCCGGCTAAAAAACGCGGAGGGACTTCCCCGGCGAAACGCTCGACTACAAAGCGGGGATTCAGACGCTCAAGAAAGTTGATTATGAAAGGGATGTATTCTTCCAGGCTGAACAGATTGAATTGATTGGGATTGGACATGTATTGGCGGGCCATAACCGTGTTCCTGATAATTTGTAATTGATGAAACTTAATGGTATCGAGCGGCAGACCGGAAATGGTATACACCTGATTCATCATCTCCCCGCGGCTTTCGCCCGGCAGCCCGAAAATAAAATGCCCCCCGGTTTTAAGGCCGTATTTTTTTGTTAGATCGAGCGCCCAAAGTACATCTTCAAAGGTATGCCCCCGGTTAATGCGTTCCAGGGTTTTGTTGTAGCAGGATTCGATTCCGTATTCAATAATGATGTAATGGAACTGGCCGATCTCCCTGAAGTAGGCCAGTTTCTCCTCGTCTATGCAATCGGCCCGTGTGCCGATGACCAGTCCCACAATTTCAGGGAATTGCAGGGCTTGATTAAAACGTTTCTTCAGGTTTTCGAGGGTGTCGTAGGTATTGGAATAAGCCTGGAAATAGGCCAGGAATTTTCCGGCCCGCCGGTAGCGGTTGGCATGGAAATCAATCCCTTCGCCTATTTGCTGGCTTACAGGCTTTGATGGGTCGCAATAGGAGGGGTTAAAGGCATCGTTATTACAGTAAGTGCAACCGCCTATGCCTTTGGTGCCATCGCGATTGGGGCAGGTAAAGCCTGCATTGATGGTAACCTTTTGCACCCGTTCGCCGAATTGCTTTTTGAAGTATTCGGTATAGGAGTTAAAGCGGCGGTTATGTCTCCACGGAAATATAGTCATTATAACAAAGCTAACACAAAAAAACAGGCTGTTCGTATGAACAGCCTGTTTAAAATCCATTAAATCGAGTGTTGTTTACCGTGAGATGAGGAGGTCTTCCAGCTTTTTCAGCATTTTCTGGACTTCCTCTTCGTCCTCAAAAGGTTCAACATTCTCACTGATGGTATTTAACGACTTATCGATTTGATTATTCACTTTTTCGAATTCACCGGTCATTTCCTGCTTCTTGCTGTCCGAAGCATCACGATAAGTTGCATCCATGGCCAGGATAATTCCCCTGACATCCTTCATAGTTTGGTTCAAGTCCCTTAAAAGTTTAAAGGCCTCATCTGCATTATCGATATTTTGTGAGCGCTCAGCAAGGGTTTCGAGGTTTTTGGCCTCTTGCTCCAAGTCCTCAACGGTCTTTTTACCTCCGCAGCCTGTGATGAGGAAAACGCTCAGTACAATACTTGTGATTATTATTAAACGAGCTTTCATAATACCTTTTTTTTCAATTTACATTAACATTATTGATTCGATGATTGGGTTGCATTTTCCAATGTCTTCATGATTGAGAAGATAAATATTCCGGAAAGTACCGTCAGTACTACCAATAGCAGGAAGAACTGCCACAGTTCGACGATATCCCAGAGTTTAGCAACCAAACCTGCAAGCAGGTTACCAATAGCGGTAGCGCCCAACCAGCCACCTTGCGCAAGTCCACTAAAACGTGGCGGAGCTACTTTAGCTACAAAGGAGATACCAATGGGGCTGAGGAAAAGCTCAGCAATGGTAAGCGTGAAGTAAGTTCCGATTAGCCAGTAAGGGTTGAGACCTGTAACACTTTGCAGGTGGAGTGCTGCGAACAGCATTACCACAAATCCCAATGCCGTGAGGAACATACCGACACCTATTTTGCGAGGTGAAGATGGTTCTTTGCCATTCTTGCGCAGCCATGTAAAGAATCCAACGATTAACGGTGTGAGGAACACGATGAAAATCGGGTTAAAATGCTGGAATAGTTGTGGTTCAATAATTGGGTTAGGTTCAAATGTGGTATATGCCCAATAGGCTAATCCGGTACCTATCATTAAGAAAGCCCCTCCAATAGTCCGGGTCTTGGTGGAAGATTTTCCACGGAACAGGAAGATTAATCCGCCTATTGCAGCCAGGATGGGAAGGAAGGCCCTTAAGTCGAAGAACATGTAATCGAATTTGCTTACCTCACTCACCGTATAGTCGCGGGCAAAAATCGTCATGGTAATTCCGTTTTGGTGGAAAGCCATCCAGAAGAATGCCACGGTAATGAATACCAAGCTAAGGGCAACGAGTCGTTTCTTCTCTTCTTCTTTCGACATATGGACTACCTGGTCTTTGGTGGCTTCATTTTTCGCCTTTTGCCGTTCGGTTACATCGGCATGCTTGTAATACTTGCGGAAAATGGTGAAGATCAGAAGTGAAGCTACCATACTAACTGCTGCTACAGCAAATCCGGAACTGTAACCCGTGGAAAGCGTATCGGTATAAGTACTGGCAAATTCACTTAAGCTGCCGCCAAATCCCATTTCCTGCTGAAAATGTTGCAGCTTGGTAGTATAATCCGTTACCCCCGAAAAATTACTGTGGAGCGTATTGGTCATCTTATCAAGGAAAGGATGGGCTTTGCTGTGCAGGTTCGATAAATGAGGGATGCTGCTTTCATAGGTGAATTTTTCACCGCCTAATACCCAGTTAACCATTCCTGTTGCGGCCGAAGGGGCAAAGAAAGCACCAATATTAATACCCATGTAAAAAATGTTAAAGGCATTGTCGCGGTTTGCGGTATACTTCGGATCGTCGTATAGCTTACCGACAAGCGCCTGCAGGTTACCCTTAAACATGCCTGTTCCGGCTGAGATGACAAATAGCGAGGTGATAATGATCAACTTCCCGTTCAGATCAAAAAAGCCGGGGGAGGCCAGCAACATATAGCCTAGAAACATCACCACGGTGCCAAGTACAATGGTCTTACCATAGCCCCACCGGTCAGCAATAATACCGCCGATGATCGGTAAGAAATAAATTCCAAACAAGAATCCGCCGTAATAATCTCCGGCCTGGCTGGTACTAAAACCGAAGTTCGCTTGGAGATACAGCACGAAAATCGCCAGCATGGTATAGTAGCCAAATCGCTCACCCATGTTGGTAAAGAAGGCCACTAATAATCCTTTCGGATGTCCTTTTAACATAGTTATTCAGTTTTTTGTTAATACTATTTATTTACTTCCAGAAACAGATGAAACGGCACAAAAATAATTAAAAATCTAAGTTTTCCAACCCTTATTTTTTTCTCATGCATTGATTTACTGAAAATTATAAAATCCTATATGTCAGTAGAGTATCCTAAGCATGTAGAATTGTTATAAATAAAGCAATAAGAAATTTTCTCCTGAAATGTAATGCTTCATCAAAATGCTCGTCAACCAGATGAAAAAGCTCATAAAAGTGAATAGCTTTGTAATGAAACAGGAGAATAATCGTCAACAGGATGAAGCTCGAAGCCTTTAAAAAGCAGGTATTGCCATGCAAAGACAAGCTGTTCCGCTTTGCTTTAAAATTATTGAAAAGCGAAGCAGAAGCCGAGGATGTTGTACAGGACACCCTGGTAAAGTTGTGGACTAAGCGAAAAGAGCTTCAGCGGATCAAAAGCATAGAGGCTTTTGCCATGACCATGACCCGAAATCAGTGTCTTGATATTTTGAAAGCGAAGCGCCGCAATACAGTGGAATGGGAAAAAGCAGGGGTGGAATTCCAGGAGGAGCAAACACCTTATAAGCAAACTCACATTCATGAAACGGTAAGCCAGGTTCATCGCCTGATCGATGGCCTCCCCGAATTGCAAAAAGCAGTTATTCATTTAAGGGATGTTGAAGGGTATGAAATGAGTGAAATAGCCGGCATTATGAAAATGAACAATAATGCGGTACGGGTTAACTTGAGCCGGGCACGGCAGAAAATAAAAGATGCACTATTAAAAGCGGAACGTTATGAATACAAATGATATAAACAAGCTACTTGCTAAATATTATGAAGGTTCCACCAGCAGCGCCGAAGAGCAAAAGCTGAAGGAATACTTCAATAGCAATGAGTTGGCGGATGAGCACAAGCATCTGAAGCCTTGGTTTGCATATTTGAAAGAAGAATCAAGGCAAACGCTTCATGATGAAAACTTTGAAACAAAGTTATGGGATAAGATAGAAGAGAAGGAAAACCGGCGGCGGAAGATCGTTCCCCTTTATTGGATAAGCGCTGCTGCTGCTACCATCCTGCTGTTGCTTGCCATTTTTATGGAACAGCCCAGCTGGGAGGAAACCACCCCAATGGCAAAGCATGAAATGAATAAAGAGCAGCAGCTAGCATACGCTGCTACGAAAAACACCCTGATGTTTGTATCGGGAAAGCTCAACCAGGGACTGGGAAAGCTCGAATACCTGGATGAAGGTGAAAAGGCATATGAGCAACTGAAAAAGCTGGATAATCTTGCGAATACGGCTGAAAACCTGCAGGCTGTAAGAAGTGTTCAAGCCGGAATGCAGAAAATGCAACCTGCTGAGAAAATGAGTTATATGAAGAAATATTCAATGTATTAAAAACCATTAAAACGATAAAATTATGAAACGATTGATTTTGAGTGTTATAGCTGTAGCAATTTTCACATTGCCTTTAATAACACAAGCACAAAGCCCTACCGATGAGCTGTTTGATAAGTACAACGGTAAGAACGGGTTCACCACCGTAAAGGTGACGAAGGAACTATTCAGCATGTTTGCCCATATGGAAAGCGATTCAATGTCGGAAGACATGAAGAATGTGAAAAACCTTACCAACCGGCTCGATCACATCAGAATACTGATGTTTGAGGATACCGAAGGACGGGAAAAGCAACTGAAGGCTTTCCGTGAAGAAATGGCGAGCTGGAACCTGAAAGGGTATTCCGAGTTGATGACCGTGAAGGATAACGGTGATGAAGTTAAATTCCTGGTGAAGAAAAGCGGCGATGGTAAGCGTTTTCAAGAAATGCTGCTCATCATCAGCGAACCGGGCGAAGCAGGCTTTATCAGCATTAAAGGCGACCTTTCTCTTAAGGAAATGATGAAAGTGGGTGAAAGCATGGACATTGAAATGGAAGGCCTTGGCGAGATGCACATCCATCATGATTGATGCGTTTAGATTACCCGGGTATTAGAAGTTGGCAGTATGGCAGTTGGCAAAAGTAATTACCAACTGCCATTTCTTTTATGCAATAGCACCTGGTTCTTTATAACAAAAACGGTACAAATGATCTTTTCAACATCCTATAACCTTATCCTTACTTGTGCTTTTATCTCACTTTTACGATTTCCATCGATTACATTCAAACCTGAGCCAATTTCATGTTGGTTTGTGTAAAAGGTTTGTGCATATCTTGCCCACAGGCTTATATGGCGGTTAAGTTCATATTTGAGTAATAAGTAGATCCGGCTTCCTTTATAATAATACGATGGTATGCTAAAAGCGTATAAAACGTCGTGTTCATAGGCATAAAGCCGCGAGTTGTAATCATCGGTGTCGAACAAGGCATATCGTAAGCTTAGATCAAACGGTTTGTTTTCGGGGCGGTATATGGCATCGCTTAATAGTAAATATCCTTTGCTTTGCTCATCCCCGTCTTTTTCATAAAAGGCATATTCAAAGCGGTGTTTTAATGAAAATGATTTACTGATGGAATACTCCAGGTTGCCCCTTACCGATTGTTTGATTCGTTTAACAGGATAATCAATTGTCGTTTCCATGCTTGTGTTTTCGAGCTTATCCTCGAAACGGTAACGGATATAAGCATCCACGTATCTTGAAGGGTGATAATCGAGTTGTACGGAATATTCCCTGCCGGTGCTCGGTGCATCGGTCCTGTATTTTAGCCAGGGGAACCTGAAATGGTCAGCCCAGGCGGTTAAGGTCCAGTTTTTATGCAAGGCCGATTTTATTCCCAGGTAAATGCCTTCTTCATTATTATTGCGGGTGTTTTCGCCAAATGCATTGCTGAATGGATTATCAAAACTCCGGGGATAATTCCGGTAAACTATTGACGCCTCAAACTGTGGGTGCAAGTATGCATACAATCCACCTATGAATGCAGGATGAAATTCATTTCCCGAGGCGATCTCACTGAAAAAGCTGATGTTTTTCCAGATGTATTCAGCGGAAAGACCATAATGCAGCCTTTTGTCATCAGTATTTAGAAACTTCCGGTATAGCTGGGAATCACCAGTGCGGCTGGCACCAATGGTTGATTGGTAGGATGTGAAATTGACCCTGAAGCGCCTGCCCGTATATGCGATATTTCCACCAATAATCTCCTGTTTAACAGCATCCTTATCAGCCAGTTCATTTAAGGTACGATGATAGCCGCTGGTTTGCAATGATGAAACAGATAGTATGTCACCGCTTACGGAATCAACGGTTTGTATGTTGGCATCGATCTTTTGGTTGGAATAGAAACCGGTAAGGGAGAATTTATTATAATCGGCCGTGGCTGTAATGCCGCGCATAAAGAGATTTTCATTGGCCGAAGTGCTGGGTTTAATCTTGCGGGCAAAATTCTTCATATTGATACGTGAAGCTGATTTCCCGAAACTCAACCCCGACCAAAGGGTAAGCCCCTGTCCGAATTCAAGGTTATAATCACCAACAGTGATTTGGGAAACAGGGCCGAGATCGCTAAAACTAATATTCCCCGAGTAAAAGTCGAAACCGGAAGCCGGCTTTAATGAGTCGGCAAAGGCGGGGAAGCGGCCGCTGAAATATTCGCCCGGATCCTTTTCAGCCACCAAATCGAAACTTATTTTATCGAAATAATCATAGGAATAGCGGAGGTAATATTTACCGGGATCACCCAGGTATTGTTGACCGGGATTTTCGGAAAATGCCGAATCACTCATGTTTATAAAACCTGTCTGTTGCTCAAGAATACGTTGATAGCGTATAAAAAGATCGCTTCTACCGTATTTAGCTGCGTTTTGGAAGGTGAGTGGGGGTGTGGTCGAAACCGGTTCAAAGGTGATGAAATACCGGATCTTTTCGAGAAACTGTTGATTAAAGCCGGTAATCAGGGTCAACTCATAAATGGAGAGCATTTCTCCGTATTCTTCCCGGTAATCCAATAAGTTGCTAACTTGTATATCATTCAAAAAGGGTAATTGTTGAAGATCTTCTCTGTTGGCTTCGTTTAGATTCAAGGGATGTTGTGCCAGCCGGGTTAATGATTCTATCAAATCGGTATAATCCAGCTCAGCTTCATAGTCTTCGGCCAGTTCTTCGATCATAGCCTGGATATCTCCGGTTTGTGGTATGCGTTCTATTTCCTGGGCCAGGCAGGAGGTTGTTATAACAAAAGTTAACAACATCAACAGGCCGGTGATCTTTCTGAGGTTCATTTTTCGAAGTTATAGATCAGGGAAATCCGGGGAGAAAAGCCCAAAACGGAATGATAGGAAGAAGCCAGGTCGAGTGAAAAGCTTCCCATGTCAAGGCCGAATCCAAAGGATACCAGTGACGGATTGGAAGCTACCCCTGCTCTGATCCAGGCTTTGTCCATAAGCTGGTATTCCAGCCCGGCCTTAAAATTGGGTGAATACTCAATGTTTTTTTCCACCTCAGCAACGGTCAGCAAATCCTCGGCTAGCCGGTAAGCAACTCCCAGGCGAATGATGGCAGGGATTTTTTCATCATATTGCTCGGTTAGATTGACATGAGCCGGGTTAAAGATATGCAGGCCAACATCCACCTTATTGGAGATATGAGCCAGGGCTCCCAATTCAAAAGTAAGTACAGATTTATTTCCATATACCTCACCCAGGTTGAAATTCATATAATCCAACTGCAAGCCTGCAGAAATCCTTTTTCCAAGCTGCCTTGCATAAGCCAGGCCAATACGGCTTTCATTATAAAGCTCATAGCCAAAATAGGAGGCATTGATCCCAAGGGTGCCAAACTTGGTGGGATAGATGAAAATACCCTGTTGAAATCCAAGCTCTTTGATTAAAAACCGGTTTTGATAATAGCTAGCAGCTACCGGGTGTTTTATGTAGGCTAATGCTGCCTGGTTGTTTTGTATGGCCCAGCAATCGGTAAGGGCCACCGAGGCATTGCCCATAGCCGCCGAACGCGCACCGGAGGCGGTTTCATCATTGATGGCCTGCGATGACAGTGGTATAAAAAATACCAGCAAAACAAAGAAGTTTTTGCTGAACATCGGTAAGTTTATTTGTTTACTAAGATAGGAAAATTATTTTTGCGAATCAATAAATATTTCACATGCAGAAAACTATGGGTATTAATATGAAGAGGATGCTCAACTTCCTCGATCAGTTAGAGCAAAATAATACAAAGGAATGGTTTAATGAAAACCGGCAGCTTTATGAAGATGCGCGGGCCGAATTTAAAAAATTGGTTACGGAACTTATCGGACGGATCACCATGTTTGACCCCGAACTTCAATCACTTACTCCAAAAGAATCCATTTTTCGAATCCATCGCGACATTCGCTTTTCAAAAGATAAAACACCCTATAAAACCAATTTTGGGGCCGTATTGGGCAAAGGAGGTCGCAAAAGCCCTTATGCCGGATATTACGTCCATATTGAACCGGGAGCTTCATTCCTGGGTGGCGGTTCTTACCATCCCGGAAAGGATGTACTGAAAAAGATCAGGGAAGAGATCTATTTCAATCCCACGGAATTTCAATCCATTATACATGAGCCTGATTTCAAGAAACTCTTTGGTAACCTTATGGAGTTTGATGCCCTGAAACGGCCGCCCAAAGACTACCCTAATGATTTTGAGCACATTAATCTGCTGATGTACCGGTCCTATATTGTTGGCCATAATGTGCCCGATCGTATCCTCCTTGAGCAAAATCCTATCGAATATGCCGAGGCTGTATACCTTACCATGAAGCCATTTAAGGATTTTATCAACCGGGCATTGGAGGGGTAGTTGTTGAGGGAGTCTAAGTTGACTAATAGACTTTAAAGACTGAGAGACTAAGTGACTGAGGGACGAAGAAATGAGTGGTTGGTGGTGTCTTGTCTTTTTTCATAAATTATTTCTCCGTGAGAACTGGAGCTTAATTAAATACCAAAAAAAATACCGGAACCCCTTGGCCCCGGCATTTCAATTATCATGAAAAAAGTAATTCTTAGGCATCGATATTGGCGTAGCGGGCATTTTTCTCAATGAATTCACGGCGTGGCGGTACTTCGTCACCCATGAGCATGGAGAAAATGCGATCGGCTTCGGTGCCATTTTCAATGGTAACTTGCCGCAGAATCCTGCTTCCGGGGTTCATGGTGGTATGCCATAATTGCTCGGAATTCATCTCGCCTAGTCCTTTGTATCGCTGGAGGCTCAAGCCCTTTTCGGTGCCGTCTTTTGAGAGTTCCTGTACCACTTGCTTTCGCTCATCTTCATTCCAGCAGAAACGCTCTTCTTTCCCTTTCCTGATCAGGTAAAGTGGCGGTGTGGCAATATAAATGTTACCGTTTTCGATCAATTCGCGCATGTAGCGGAAAAAGAACGTGAGCACCAGTGTAGCAATGTGGCTGCCGTCCACATCAGCGTCCGTCATGATGATGATCTTGCTGTAACGCAATTTATCGGTGTTAAGGGCTTTGCTGTCTTCCTCGGTTCCAACCGAAACGCCAAGTGCCGTAAAGATATTCTTGATCTCATCGCTTTCGAAGATTTTATGCTGCATGGCTTTTTCCACATTAAGGATTTTACCTTTTAATGGAAGGATAGCCTGGAATTTCCGGTCACGGCCTTGCTTGGCAGTTCCCCCGGCAGAGTCACCCTCAACGAGGTAGATTTCACTTTTATCGGGGTCACGCTCAGAGCAATCGGCTAACTTTCCGGGCAGGCCTGAGCTTGATAACACATTCTTGCGCTGAACCAACTCACGGGCCTTGCGTGCCGCATGACGGGCCGTAGCTGCCAGGATTACTTTATTGACAATGGTCTTAGCCACTTTCGGATTTTCATCCAGGTAATAAAATAAATGCTCACTCACAAATTGATCAACGGCTCCCATTACTTCCGAATTACCAAGCTTGGTCTTGGTTTGCCCTTCGAACTGGGGTTCCATCACTTTTACCGAAATGATGGCCGTAAGTCCTTCGCGGAAATCATCACCATTAATATCAAACTTTAATTTGGCCAGCATACCCGATTTTTCGGCATAAGTCTTCAGGGTGCGGGTAAGCGCCCTGCGGAAACCGGCCATATGGGTGCCGCCCTCATGCGTATTAATGTTGTTCACATATGAATGGATATTCTCGGCGAAGGAAGTGTTATACTGCATGGCGATTTCCACCGGAATGCTATTCTTTTCACCTTCAATTGAAATGGAGTCGGGCATCAGGGCTTCCCTGGTTTCGTCGAGGTATTTCAGGAAATCTTTCAAGCCTTCTTCCGAGTAAAAGGAATCGGATTGATAATTACCCTCTTCATCTTTAATCCGTTCATCAGTGATGTTGAGGCGAATACCCTTATTGAGGAAGGCCAGTTCGCGTAGCCGGGTGGCCAGCAAATCATAATTATATTCCCTCACCAGAAAAATGGAATCATCAGGCTCAAAATAGATCTCAGTGCCGGTTTTATCGGTGTCACCGATAACTTCTACCGGATTTACCGGTTTCCCTTTTTGATATTCCTGGCGGAAGATCTTTCCATCGCGATGAATGGTCGCTACCAGCTTCGAGGTTAGTGCGTTCACACATGAAACACCTACACCGTGTAATCCCCCTGATACCTTATAGGAACCCTTGTCGAATTTACCACCTGCGTGGAGTACAGTCATGACGACCTCCAGAGCCGAACGGTTTTCTTTCTCATGGATATCGGTGGGTATACCCCGGCCATTATCGTTAACGGTTATGGTGTTATCTTCATGAATGAATAAGTTGATTTGATCACAATATCCGGCAAGTGCCTCGTCAATGGAATTATCGATCACCTCATTAACCAGGTGATGTAACCCTCTGCTACTAACGTCGCCAATGTACATTGAAGGCCGCTTTCTAACGGCTTCAAGCCCTTCCAGCACCTGGATATTGTTGGCATCATAAATTTGATTTTCGTTTGCTAGTGAATTCTTGTTTAAATCCCTCATCTTCAGATATATATTTTTAGTAAAAGAACAAACAAATGTAATAAAAATTACCGGAAAAAATCCGTTCAATTGTTTGTTGTGTCAATGTTTTTATTAACAATTACCCCTCGGATATTAACATTCGTTATAGTAACGGATAAAATGAGAATAAATTGTTGAAAAAAAGGTGTATAAAAAATTGATTATCAATTAAATAAAAATAAATTAAAAGATTTGCCAGCCATGACAATGGGGGCGGGTTGATTTGTAAAATCTAGCGAATTGCTTTGAAAACCAATTAACGAATTACCCAAATGACAAATCAATGGTTTTTTTTCCTGAGTGAGACAAAATGGGAGGCAGGAATCGTTTGTCCGGTAATTCGTTAGAACGCATACGTTACGCCACCCAATACATTGAATTTTTGGCTTGGATAATCGAGCCATTGCTGGTAACGCTTATTAAGCACATTATTAAAATTGAGGAAGCCAGATAGCATCTTATTGTAACGATATTCAACTCCAAAGCTTAAATCGGTCCAGGCGGGTATTTTAAAGGTAGTGCCGCTCGAAGTGTTGCCGCTTGAATTGTAATGGAATTTTTTGGCATAGGATTTACCTTCGGATCTCAAATTGGCTGTGATCATGAATTTATCCTGTATGTTATAACGTCCATTCAGGTATACATCATAATCGGGTTTATGCCAAGGCTTTTCAAGCTGATCCATAGTATACCGGTAGTAATTTCCACCCAGTAAAACATTTAACTTATCGGGGCGGTCGTAAGAAAGCTCGGCATTCACATTAAGCAGGGTTACATCATCAAACCAAACGTCGAACCGGTTATTTGGAATGGCCGGAACAATGGAAAGGACATTCATCGATCGGTCATCATTAAAACGGTAAAATGGCATATGATCGATTTGTGCATGTGAAACCCGGGCATTGAAATCGAACCGGCGGGCAAATGCGGCCTTGAACCCGCCATAAAACTCCATCTTGTTATAGGTATTTTCGGTTTTGATCAATGAAAAAACAAACGGATTTTCTCGCCGGTATTGATCAAAGGTATTATGGCTCATTTTGCCTTTTAAACCGGCAAAAATGCTAAGATAATTTTCAACAAGCTCCAGGCGGGTTTCGGCAAAAGGATAAAGGCGAAACTTTGAGCTGTCGGATGATAATTCGGCAGTGGCATGCAGCCCACCCGAAAGGCTATACTCCCCAAAATGGGTCTTGATGAACGGTGTAACGGTGGCTGATCCGTATTGCTTGCTGGTTCCGGGTTTGGTAAAATCAATAAAATGCCCGTTTAACTTTATACCGATGTTTTGGTTTTCGTCAGTATCAAAAAGGGAGAAATCGGTATCGATGCCGCCGTTGAGTTGAGCATGTTGTTCTTCAGTTTCGTAAAAATCACTCAGGTAATAATATTCAAGAGCCAATTCATGATTTAGCTTATCGCGCCTTTCATAACGGCTTTCGATTCCTATTTCGCCACCCAGGTATGAATAGCGTTGCTTAATATCATCATTGGAAAATGAAGTGGCAAAATCTTTTTGTTGGTAGCCGTAATAATGAACTACTTCCCGGTTGTATTTAGCCTGTGCAAATATGGTGTGCTCATCGGTAAATTTTTGACCAAAAAGCTTAACATCATTATTGCTTAATCCCGGATAGCCATAGTCATCGATGTCGCCATTGGAACTGAGGTGTTTCAGGTGTACTCCAATATGGTGTTCTTCGGCCCGTTTACTGGTGGCATAAAACTCGAACAGGGGAGTGGTATAGGTGCCGATACCTCCTTTGATAAAATTGCGGTAAAGCTTGGTAAGCGGTTCTCCTTCTATGGTAGCGGCCTCAAGAGATTGAGGTTGGTAATCGTACTCCAGTTTTAGGGGTTCTATCTGATAGCCAACACTTGGCTTTTTGCCTATTGTATCTTTTAGGGCAGGGTTATGCTTTATTTTGTATGCATTAGAAATAGAAGGTTGATAGGGAGCTATAACCGTGATCTCTTCGGTATATTTGTCTTCCTGGGCCAGGCCGCTTTTAGCAAAGGCCAGTGAAGCAAGGAATATCAGTATAAAAACGAGGTTGCTTTTGTTATTCATAAGGCTGATATTGCTCATAATTATCGTTTATTTCAATGTGTCACTTATCGGCTTATTCATGGTATCCCGGGCTTTTTCCTTTTTCATGCGCTCTTCCATGGCTTCTTGCTTGATAATATCATTTAGCTTTCGCTTCGCTACCCTTACAAGGTCTTCACCTTCATAATTGTCGATTATGCTTTGCAGGGTTTGCTTAGCCTGGAAGGTGTTATCCAGCTCCTTGTAAACATCGGCCAGGAGGACAAACCCCTGGGCAACCCAATAATCATAGGATGAGTAATTATCGGTTAGTTCAAAGACCGTTTGTTTAGCTGGCTCGTATTCGCCGGCGCGATACCGCAACAAAGCCAGCTTATATTTGGCTTCCGCAGCATTTTCACCATGCGATTGCCGAACCACCTTTTTAAAAGACTCCCTGGCCTGATCGTTTTCTCCAAGTTCCATAGCCGAGCGGGCCATGGTCATGTGCGCCTTGATCTCCTGGTTTTCGGTAAGCTTATCCTGTGTAAGGAACCGCTGGGCATCACGCATAGCCTTTGAATAATGAGCGAGCTGATAATGACAATCCATCTGCCCTTCAATGGCCATGATGATATTTTTGGGATATTCGGCAATTTGTTCCAGTTTGCTGTAATAAGCCACCGCCGAATCACAGTTATCCCGGTTGGTCTCGATCTTGGCCGCTTTAACCAGCGCCGATTCCTTAAATCTTGACTGTGGTTGGTGTATCACGAAACGATAACTACTCAGCGCTTGGTTGATCTCCTGATTATCATATTGGCATTCGGCTTTATAAAAATGGGCATTAACCCGGAAAGCTCCATTTGGAAATTTATCAATGTATTTTTTAAAGGCCGGCACGGCCTTGTTGCATTCGCGGTTCATGTAATAATTTTCGGCAGTGATGTAATACAGCGAATCCTGCTCCGAAACCGTAAGTTCGGCCGTAGGTGTGTCTTTTGCATAGGCAGCGTATTCATCCACCTTGCCCATATCAACGTATATACTCTTAATGCTGGCCAGCGCTTCCCTGGCTTGTGATGTTCCCGGAAAGCGTTCTACTACCTTTTTAAGGGTGTTTAGCGCCAGATCATTCTGATTGTTATTATAATAGATCAAACCAACTTTCAGCATGGCTTTTTTGGTGTAATTGCTGTTTGGATAGTCGTTGATCAGTTTTTTGTAATAATTGAGCGCCTGCTGATTGTTATCCTGTACCAGGTGCGTTGTAGCCAGCTCAAACATGGCATCATCGCGGTAAGGGGATTTGCCGAATGTATTCACCATGTATTCCAGGTCATTGGCTTTACGGTTCAGGTTGCCCTTGGCGCCGAATCCCATCGCCTTTTGGTACCAAGCGTAATCCGCATCCTGGGTGCCGTTATCGATAGCCTTTTGATAATAGCGAATGGCTTCGTCATAGCTATTGGAAATGAAATTGCAGTCCCCAACCCGTATGTAAGCATCTCCCGCCATTGCGCCGGATTTATTCGATTGCTTGCGCAGATATTTCCGAAAAGCTAACGAAGCCTGATCATAATTTTCGCGTTTAAATTGAATATACCCGATGTCGTAATTGGCGGTGTTGTAATAGGGCAGGCTATAGGCGCCGGGAGTTACCAGGAATTTGTTATAGTAATTAAGGGCAATGTCATATTGTTGAAGACGGTAATAAGCTTCTGCCATCCAGTAATAGGAACCGGCGGTTAATATCTTTTCCCTGGGATATTCAATGGATTTCTTAAACAATGAAATCGCTTCAAAATATTGCCCATCGTTAAAGAGTTCAACTGCCCTGTAATAGGTAATTTTCTGGTAGGCTGCCCGCAATTCGGCGTTTTTATTTTCGATTTTTTCAATTGAGCGAAAGGCGTCTTTGTAGTTGCTGGTTATCATAAAGAGCTTAACCAGGTATGAATATGCCTCATTCAACCGGTTTGAATTGGGGTACTCCTGTATGTATTGATTGATGGCCTTTATGGCTTCATTGTATGGGGTGTATGAAGTTTCGATGGAAAGTTTGGCATAATTGAACAGTGCATCTTCTTTGATCCGTTGTACGGCATCTATCTTATAAGCCGAAAGGAAGGCATTGCTGGCAAAATTCTTATCGCCGGTTTGCAGGTAGCAGTCACCCAGGTGGTAGTAGGCGTTTTGGGCCAATGAATCTTTAGGGGAAGTCACTTTTTGAAACCAATCAATAGCCTGGATGTATTCCTCATTTTGGTAATAAGCATAGGCTAGTTTGTACTGATCGGCCCTGTCTGACTGTTCTCTTGAATTATTGAGGTAGTTTGAAAGGTAAGCCACAGCTTGGGCATAATTCGAGGTTTTGAAATAAGCCTCGCCCGTAATGCGCATTATTCCAAGGTTTTCTTCGCTAAACTTGTTATTCGCATCTTCGATCAGTTCAGGGCCTATTGCCAGCACCCTATCGTATTTACCCTGTTCGAAATAGATTTGTGTGATATAATAGGGTACGATACCTTTAAAGTCCTTCTCATTCCTAATGCTTTCGAAATCGTTAATGGCCGTTTCGTAATCTTTATCCAGGTAGGCAAGATGAGCATGGTAGTATGCAGCCGGCGCTCGATACTTATTTTCGGTGGTTTTTACCTGGTAGAAATCATCCTGGGCTTGCTCATTTTTACCGGATTGCAAATAGGAGTAACCACGTTTAAAATAATACTCTGTGAGCTCTTTATTATTCAGTAAAAGAATATTAACATCATTGTATGCCTTTAATGCTCCTCTATGATGGTCTTGCCGGTATTCATAATTGGCAAGTTCAAAACGGGCCGTATTGATATGGATGTTTTGAGCATGGTTTTCGATAAAGTTGTTGAGCAAAATTACGGCATCATCATTAAAAAGCTCCGCAGCACTTACGGCTTCATAATAAGCGGCATTGGCAGCCATAACAGGATTTTGCTCCTTCAGGTTTTGTTTTAATCCGGCGAAAGCTTCGCGGGCAGCGCCGTATTTTTCTTTATTGTATAGCTCCAGGGCTGTATTGTAATCCTCCATAGGATCATGAAATACGGCCGTTTTTTGCGAATAGGAAGCAAAGGGGATTAAGAGCAGGGTTACCAAAAGTATTAACGCTGTTATTCTATCCATGGCTTTTGTTTGTATGAGCATAAAAATAAGCGTTATATGATTCCGGCCCGGCCGGATTAGCTTTTCTTTATCAACAAGTTGATCTTGATAATTTCCCTGAATTTATCCACAAGCGTTCCGGTTAAAATTATCAAGCAGTAAATTACAGGGCATTAACGTTCGGGGGTGAAATATTATTTTAAAGGCTTTGCAAATAGGGCATTCGATAAAATATTTTGATATCAATAAAATAAAGGGTAATGACCGGATGGCCCGTGGGCTAAAAAATAAAAAACCCGCCTTTAGCGGGTTTTTTACGAAGCAGTTGTTCTGTAAGCGGGATTCGGTTCCCATTGCCATAATGACTATATCAAAAGGGCAACGGGTTCTATCATTTATCTAGGCTTGCGGTTACCCACAAGCTCAAGCAGCCTACCCTCCGGGCTCGGGCGAGCAACCCTTATTCCGGCATAGGCCGGAAACCCCGGTGTATTTGGCCTTGCAGCCCATGAGGTTTACCCTCCCGGTATGTTGCCATACCGCGACGTGAGCTCTTACCTCACATTTTCACCCTTACCTCGCCTAAGGCAAGGCGGTTATTTTCTGCGGCACTGGCTGTCTTCCTCAATTGAGGAAGCCTTCCTGTTAGGAAGCATGGCGCTCTGTGCTGTCCCGACTTTCCTCTCCGGTTAGATTGCTCCAACCGCAGCGATAGAACAAACAACTGCTGTGTTGCAATGATGTAGCGATAAAGATAAGGAAATATTGTGTTATAAGGATTTTAGATTTGAGAATGGAGAGTGTAGATTGCAGAATGGAGAGTGGAGATTGGAGAATGGAGAGTGGAGTCCCGATAGCCATCGGGAGGAGATTGGAGAATGGAGAATGGAGAATGGAGTCCCGATAGCCATCAGCCATTTTTCAGGGGCAATTTATTTTAGTATTTGGGTTATCGGAATTGAAAGTCAAGTTTGTAATTATACATCCAGGGGATACGTGGATCAATACCCTCACTGACCAATTGACGCGGTA
>JAIPAP010000079.1 GCA_021740045.1 Bacteroidales bacterium | reverse complement strand
GATTTGTAACGCCGATGAAGGCGAACCGGGAACCTTTAAAGACCGCGAGATCCTCGACCGTGTACCGGAGAAGATATTTGTTGGTATGGCCATTTGTGCCTATGTAATCGGTTCAACAGAAGGCTACATCTACTTAAGAGGTGAGTATAACTTCCTGTTGAAAACACTTCAACCCAAACTGGACAAATTCAATAAAAAACTTGAAGACCGTGGACTTGATTTCAATATTTATTTGAAATCGGGCAGTGGCGCCTATGTTTGTGGTGAGGAAAGCGCTTTGTTCGAATCAATGGAAGGTCATCGCGGCGAGCCCCGTAACAAACCCCCTTACCCAACCACTTCGGGGTACAATGGAAAACCAACCGTGATCAATAACGTAGAAACCCTGGTGTATACTACCATGATCAGCCGTATGGGTGCTGATGAGTTTAAAAAACTCGGTACCAACGACTCCAGGGGATCAAAAGTATTTTCAGTCTCCGGTGATACACCAATTGCCGGCATTTACGAACTTGAGCTTGGTATGCCCCTCAATCAATTCATCGATGAGTTTGGCGACGGCGATACCAAATCGGTTCAAGTGGGAGGTGCAGCAGGACATTGTGTGCCCCGTAAGAATTTCGACAGCACCATTATTGGTTTCGAAGGTATTCCTACCGGCGGTTCCATGATGATCTTTAACAGTACCCGCTCCATGTACAATGTGTTACACGATTACCTTGAATTCTTCAACGAGGAATCATGCGGACAATGTACACCTTGCCGGGTTGGTTGCCAGCAGTTATTGAAAGGAATCGAAGCGGTGAAACGTGGCGATAAACCTGCCGAATATCTCGATGACCTCAAGAAACTGGCCAGCACCATGAAGATTGCAGCCAAATGCGGACTGGGACAATCCGTAGCGAATCCCTTCAGCTCAATTATCGAGAATTTCAAGGAAGAAATCATTTACTAATCATATTATTTGCGAACACCTAAAAGGAGACCAAAATGAGCAAGTATTTAGTTAATCTCAAGATAAATAACATCCCGGTAGCTGTTGAAGAAGGAACAACCATTTTGGATGCAGCAAAAAAACTTGGGTTTAAGGTACCTACATTATGTAATCACCCCGATCTCACCGTCGCCGGTAACTGCCGTGTATGCGTGGTTGAGGTAAAAGGAGCGCGTTTGCTGGCTGCTGCATGTGCCACCCCTGTTTCTGAAGGCATGGAAGTGCTTACCAACAGCCAGAAGGTAAGAAGTTCCCGCAAGCACGTAATTGAGTTGTTGCTTTCCGAACACAATGCCGATTGTACCAAGTGCTTTAAAAACGGTATGTGTGAATTGCAGGAAATGGCCAGCGAATACCGTGTGGGTGACCACGTATTCCTCGATCTTGTAGAAAATAAGGATAAGATGCAAGACATTTCTTCACCTTCCATTGTGAAAGACGACAGTAAATGCATTCGTTGCCAGCGCTGTGTAAGAACCTGTTCTGAGTTGCAGGCTGTTAGTGCATTGGCTGTGATCAACAAAGGTGACCATCAGAAGATATCGACCTTCCTTGGGAAACATATGCATGACGTAGTTTGTACCAACTGCGGCCAGTGTATCAACCGCTGCCCCACCGCAGCCCTTACCGAGCGCAACTACATTGAGGAAGTTTGGGATCAAATTTATGACCCCAACAAATTTGTGGTTGTTCAAACTGCTCCAGCCGTGCGCGAGGCATTGGGTGAAGACCTGGGTTATCCGCCCGGAACCCGCCTTACCGGAAAAATGGTAAGCGCATTGCGTAAACTCGGCTTCGACAAGATCCTCGATACCAACTTTACGGCCGACCTTACCATTATGGAAGAAGGTACCGAGTTACTCACCCGCTTGAAGAAAGCTTTGGTAGAAAAGGATGAAACGGTAAGGCTGCCGATGACAACATCTTGTTCACCCGGCTGGATCAAGTTTATTGAGCATACCTATCCCGATCTGCTTGAAAATGTTTCAACCTGTAAATCACCGCAACAAATGTTCGGCCCTCTGGCAAAAACATATTATGCCGAAAAGATGAACATCAAGGCCGAGAATATGACGGTGGTTTCCATCATGCCGTGTACAGCCAAGAAATTCGAGGCACAACGCCCGGAGATGCGCGATAGCGGATACCAGGATGTCGACTACGTACTCACCACCCGAGAGTTAGCCCGCATGATCAATCAGGCCGGTATCGACTTTGAAAAGCTGGAAGATGAAAAGCAAGACAGCATCCTTGGTACTTCCTCAGGCGCTGCTGATATTTTCGGAGCTACTGGTGGTGTTATGGAAGCAGCATTGCGTACAGCCTATGAGCTCGTAACCGGAAAAGAAGTACCTTTCAAAAACCTCAACATTGAACCGGTGCGGGGAATGGAAGGCGTTCGTGAAGCTTCGGTTAAGATCAAGGATACCAAACCCGAATGGAATTTTCTGGAAGGTGTTGAGTTGAATTGTGCTGTAGCCCACGGATTGTCGAATGCCAAGCAACTGATGGACAATGTGCAATCGGGTAAGGCCAATTATCACTTTATCGAGGTAATGGCCTGTCCGGGTGGTTGCCTTGGTGGTGGTGGACAACCCATCCCAACCTCAGCGGAAATCCGGCAGAAGCGTGCCGATGCGATTTACGAAGAGGATGCGCATAAACCCATCC
This sequence comes from Bacteroidales bacterium, assembly GCA_021740045.1. Classification (GTDB taxonomy): domain Bacteria; phylum Bacteroidota; class Bacteroidia; order Bacteroidales; family JAIPAP01; genus JAIPAP01. The sequence goes on along the minus strand of JAIPAP010000079.1, from coordinate 18,195 downwards.
GTAAGTCACATGAAAACCCGGAAATCCTCGAGATCTACAAGGAGTATCTTGGCGAACCGCTGGGTCACAAATCCCACGACTTACTGCACACACACTATAAACCGCGGAAACGTTACTAATACATGTGTTCCCAATAAGTTCAAAAGGGATAGCTTAGCTATCCCTTTTTTGTTTTACAGAAAAGAGATTGAATCGAATTGTTTTCTTTACCCTAAGAGATTCAGATTAATATACAGCCAAAAATTATTTATATCAACTATAAATTGCGCATTTTATTCTCGAAACAACAATTTTTAAGCTTTTAACTACTTGTTATACAATAAGTAATAAGTTTATTTGTTATTTATATAACATTGTTATTTATTTCACAATTTATTTTGGCGATCTTATAAGTTATACTACTTTTGCCACTGTTAATTGTTTAACAATAGAGCATAACAAACGACGATGGGGAGCATAAAAACGGAAGATAAGAAACTAACAATCAAAGATATATCAGTAACGCTGGATGCAAAGTTGGTGTGCACCGATCAATCCGGGCCCCTTACGATCAACCGCGCCTTTGCCTCCGACCTGATGAGCGATGTGCTCAGGCTGGACGAAGGTGACATTCTGCTGATCACCGGATTGGCCAATGTGCAAACCATCCGTACAGCCGAAATGTCGGATATCCATTGTATCGTCTTTGCCCGTGGTAAAAAGGTCACCCCCGATATGATCGATCTGGCTAAGGAGAACAACATGACCTTGCTGGAATGCCGATACTCGGTGTTTAAAACATGTGGCTTGTTATACAAAGCAGGAATAAAACCGGTATTTTGATGCATTTTGAACATGAAATAGAAGGCGGGAATTTTTCCCAGGCCGGTTTTGCCTCAAGTGAAATTAAAAAAGTTCTTAAACAACTCAATATCAATATCAAAGTGATTAAGCGTGTGGTGGTAGCCTTGTATGAAGCAGAAGTGAACATTGTAGCACATGCTTATCACGGAAAGATGGAAGTAGACGTCGACACGGACAAGATCTTTATGAGGCTGACGGATAAAGGCCCCGGCATCGAAAATATAGAGAAGGCAATGGAGGAAGGATATTCAACAGCATCGACAGAAGTGAGGGAGATGGGATTCGGTGCCGGGATGGGCCTTTCAAACATAAAGAAAAATACCGACGAACTGTATATAACAAGTAAGGTGGACAAAGGAACCACCGTGGAAATGACAGCATATTTAAACAGGGAATAAAACTATGAATAAGCCTAAGTTTCATCACGCTCTAAAGATCAGCAAGGACATCTGCATTGGATGTACCCACTGCATGACGGTATGCCCCACCGAGGCCATACGCGTGAGGAATGGAAAGGCTGAACTAACCGACAACCGCTGCATCGATTGCGGTGAATGTTTCAGAGTATGCCCTGTAAATGCGATCATTATTGAACAGGACGACTTTAACAAGATCTTTGAATATAAATACCGGGTAGCATTGGTACCGGCCGTTTTGATCGGACAGTTCCCCGCAGAGATCAGCACTCGACAGATTTACAGCGTGCTGATGGAATTGGGATTTACCCATGTGTATGAAGTGGAACATGGCGCCGATATACTGTCGGAAGCTTCCAATGACTACATGCAGGATCATAAGGAAACCAGGCCGTTGATCTCATCGTTCTGCCCGGCTATCGTCAGGTTAATACAAGTGAAGTTTCCGGCCCTGGTCGATAACATCATCCACCTAAAACCCCCACTCGATATAGCTGCATTGTACTACAAACAGCAACTAGTGGATCAGGGAATTGATGAAGATGAGATCGGGATATTCTATATCACACCATGTGCAGCCAAGATTGCGGCTGTAAAAAGTCCGGTGGGCGAAAAGCAATCCCCCATTAATGGGGTGATCAATATGGACTTTGTATACAATAAAGTATATACCGGCGCCAAAAAGATCAGTAAGGATTCCTGCATTCTGCCGGGAACAGGAAGGCCCACTGCCGAGAGTGTATGCTGGAGCCTCACCAACGGCGAGGCGGAGAATATTGAAGGTCGCACCCTGGCCATCGACGGAATTCACAATGTGATTGAGTTCCTTGAAAAACTGGAAAATGAAGAGCTGAAAGATATCGACTTTTTAGAATTAAGAGCTTGTGATGAGAGTTGTGCGGGTGGGGTTTTGATCTCCGGCAACCGGTTCCTTACTACTGAAAGGCTTAAAAACCGGGCCGGGCAGTTAAAATCCGAACAGCTGAAAGAGCAGGAAACATCGGGAGGCATCTCAAAATATCAGGCTTATCTGTCGGATCACTTGAATATCAGCAAGGTTCATCCCCGTTCCATGATGAAACTTGATGAAAACATGACAGAAGCCATGAAAAAAATGAAGCGGGTAGGTGAAATCATTAAATGCCTCCCTGATGTCGACTGCGCAGCTTGCGGATCACCCACCTGCCATGCGCTGGCCGAGGATATTGTTCAAGGGGAAGCCGATATCAATCAATGCATCTTTATCCAGCGGATGTTCGAGGAAAAGGGCATTTTATCGACTGATGATGCCCGCGGGATTATGAAACAAATATGGGGTGATGATAAACTGAAAAGAAATTGCTAATAATGATGAAGGTTAAGGATATAATTGACGATCTAGGTTTAACTGTTTTTAGTGGTAAAAGCGGCCTTGAGAGAGAATTGACGGGAGGATATGTGTGCGATCTTTTAAGCGATGTAATGGGAAACGCACAAACTGGACAAACTTGGATTACTTTACAGACGCATAGAAATGTGATGGCTATTGCATCGCTTAAAGATCTGGCCGCGATCATCCTGGTAAAAGACAACAAACCCGAAGAGGATACCCTCAAGCAAAGCGAAGAGGAAGGTATCCCGATACTGGGAACCGCCGAGGACACCTTCACCATTGCCGGTAAGCTCTTTAACCTGTTGAAAAATCAACAATGAAAACATACCGGGCCGATTTGCACATACATACGGTATTGTCGCCCTGTGGCGACCTGGATATGAGCCCGGGTAAGATCATAAAAAAGGCAAAACAACAGAACCTTGACATCATAGGCATTACAGACCATAACAGTACAAAACATTGTTCAGTCACCCAGCGGTTAGGCAAGAAAAATAGGATTTTGGTTATGATGGGGGCTGAAGTTACGACAAGAGAAGAGGTTCATTGCCTGGCGTTCTTTGAAGATATTGAAAAGTTAAGTCAATTTCAGGAGTTTATCGATGTGCATCTGCCATCGATCAAAAACAAGGTGGATTACTTCGGCCATCAGGTCGTTGTGGATGAGAACGAGAGGATTTTGGAAGAGGAAGAAAGACTGCTTCTGACAGCACTGGATGTTGGGATTGATGAGATTGAAAGGAAAGTGCATGATCTGGGCGGTATTTTTATCCCCGCACATATCAACAGGCCCAAATACAGCCTGATGAGTCAGCTGGGTATTGTGCCGCCGGGTTTAAAGGCAGAAGCGATGGAAATTTCCAAACACATCGGTGTATCGGAGTTCCTGAAGAAACATCAGGAATTTAAGGATTTTGGTTTTGGTTTAATACGCAGCTCCGATGCACACTACCTTGAACACATTGGCGAAGTATTCACCGGTTTTGAGATGAACTCCGCATCATTTGCCGAGATCAGGCTGGCTTTGGCCGGTCGCGAGGGACGAAAAACGATTGCAGTATGAAAGACCTGTCGATGCACATATTGGACATTGCCCAAAACAGCATCACTGCCGATGCCAGCCTGATCCAAATCGCAATTCACGAGGACATGGAGAAAAACAGCTATGAAATTGTCATAGCCGACGATGGGAAGGGAATGACAAAAGAGATTTGCGACAGGGTAACCGACCCCTATTTCACAACACGCACAACACGCAAGGTGGGAATCGGGCTGTCGTTACTGAGGCAAAATGCGGAACAAACAGGCGGGCACATCGATATACACTCCGAGCCAGGCAAGGGAACAAAGGTCCGGTCAATATTCACATACGATCATATTGACCGGCCTGCTCTTGGCGATATCAGTGGAACTATTATTACACTGGTAGCTGCTAACCCGGAGATCGACCTTATTTACACCCATACCGCGCAAAATGGGAAATATTGCTTCGACACCCGGGAGATTAAAGCCGCACTGGAGGATATGAAGATAAGCAATCCGAAAATAAGGCAATATTTACATGAAATGATAGAAGAGAACTTAACGGAGATCAACCCGGACCAACCGGTTGATGGATCAAAATATATTTAGTGAAGAAATTTTGAAACTAAGGAGGTAATAAAATGGGAAAAGTAAAATCATTGGACGATCTGAAGAAGATGAAAGAAGAAGTCCAAAGCCGTATCAATCTGCGGGAAAAAAGCGATCATCCTGAAAACCAGGTTCAGGTAAAGGTCGCCATGGCAACGTGCGGTATTGCTTCCGGCGCAAAGGAGATCATGGATTATTTCATCAATGAACTCGACAAGCGGAATATCGATGCCATTGTAACCCAAACCGGATGCATGGGCTATTGCTACGCCGAGCCTACGGTGGAGATCACCCTGCCGGGCAAGGAACCTGTGGTGTTCGGTTATGTTGATACGAAAAAAGCCGATGAGATTATCGAAGAGTACATCAAGAAAGGTGAGCTCATCGACGGCATTATTCCGGTGACTTATAAAACCATTGATGAATAAGCATTTAATCGAGGAGGAAACAAAGGTATGGTAAAATATAAGATGCAGTTGTTGATATGCGGCGGAACAGGATGCCGGGCATCGGAGAGTAATGTTTTGAAGGATAACCTGGAAAAGGAGCTTAAAAAACGCAACCTCCAGGATGATGTACAGGTAGTGGAAACCGGTTGTTTCGGATTTTGCGAGAAAGGCCCCATTGTTAAGGTATTACCCGATAACACCTTTTACACCGAGGTAACACCCGAAGATGCCGAGCGCATTGTAGGTGAACACTTGGTAAAAGGACGCCAAGTAACTGATCTGCTTTATACCGATCCGGAAAAGAAAGAAAAGATTGCCGATTCAAAGCATATGGATTTCTATAAAAAGCAGATCCGTATCGCTTTGCGTAACTGTGGATTTATCGATCCTGAAAATATTGATGATTATATTGCCCGTGATGGCTACCAGGCTTTGGGGAAGGTTATTACTGAAATGACACCCGAAGAAGCCATCAATGAGATTAAAGAATCCGGGCTTCGCGGCCGTGGAGGCGGTGGATTTCCAGCCGGTCTTAAATGGGAACTCACCCGTAAGAGCCAGGCCGATCAAAAATATGTGGTTTGTAATGCCGACGAAGGTGACCCCGGAGCTTTTATGGACCGCTCTATTCTTGAAGGAGATGCCCACTCGGTACTGGAAGCCATGGCTATTTGCGGCTATTGCACCGATGCTTCCAAAGGTTTGATCTACATCCGTGCAGAATATCCCCTGGCCATCAACCGGTTGAAGAAATCAATTGAACAAGCCCGCGAATATGGATTGCTGGGCGATAATATATTCGGTACCGGTTTCAATTTTGATGTGGAACTGCGCTATGGTGCCGGAGCATTTGTATGTGGTGAGGAAACAGCGCTGATCCACTCCATGGAAGGTGAACGTGGCGAACCCACCGTTAAGCCCCCCTACCCTTCCGTATCGGGTTACAAAGGCAAGCCCACCACCGTAAACAATGTGGAAACCTATGCCAATGTACCGGTAATCATTAATAAAGGTGCCAAATGGTTTGCATCCATTGGTACCGATAATTCCAAGGGCACCAAAGTATTTGCCCTTGCCGGAAAAGTAAACAATGTAGGATTGATAGAAGTTCCGATGGGAACTACCCTCCGTGAGGTTATTTTCGATATAGGCGGAGGTGTAAAAGACGGGAAGAAATTTAAATCGGTTCAAACCGGGGGACCCTCCGGAGGTTGCCTTACCGAAAAACACCTCGATACGCCCATCGATTACGACAACCTGATAGCCAGTGGCTCCATGATGGGATCGGGTGGTATGATCGTAATGGACGAAGATGACTGTATGGTTTCCGTGGCCAAGTATTATCTTGATTTTACGGTAGAAGAATCATGCGGAAAATGTTCGCCCTGCCGTATCGGGAACAAACGTTTATACGAAATTCTCGACAAGATCACCAAAGGAGAAGGAACCCATGAAGATCTTGACAAATTGCGTAACCTCAGCAATGTGATCATGGATGCATCACTTTGTGGATTGGGACAAACTTCGCCTAATCCGGTTATGTCGACCATGGATAATTTCTGGGATGAATATATAGCCCACGTCGAAAAGCAGGAATGTCCTGCCGGACAATGTAAGGATTTATTGCGCTATGAGGTGGTCCCTGAAAATTGTGTAGGCTGTACGGCATGTGCCCGTAATTGCCCGGTAAATTGTATTTCGGGTGAGCGTAAACAGGTACACGAAATTGACCAGTCAGTGTGCATCAAGTGCGGCGCGTGTTACGAGAAGTGCAAATTTAACGCAATCCGTATTGTTTAATCGAATTAAATCACTGTTGATAGAATGGAAACAATCAAGTTAACAATAGATAATAAAACAGTTGAGGTAGAAAAGGGAACCACCGTCTACCAGGCTGCCAAAAAATTAGGAATCGATATCCCTGTACTTTGTTACATGGATCTCGGTGACTTGAATATAGAACATAAACCAGGCGGATGCCGTGTATGCGTGGTAGAGGTGAAAGGACGTAAAAACCTCGCTCCTTCCTGTAATACCGAAGCTACCGATGGCATGGAGGTAAGAACCAACAGCATGCGCGTATTGAACGCCCGCAAAACCGTTTTGGAACTGATCCTTTCCGATCACCCGGCCGATTGTTTGGTATGTGCCAAATCGGGTGAATGCGAATTGCAGGATCTTTCGCAACGCCTTGGTGTTCGTGAAATACCTTATCAGGGTGAGCAATCGCATTACCGCGAGGATACTTCACCTTCCATTATAAGGGAGATTGATAAATGCATTATGTGTCGCCGTTGCGAAAAGATGTGTAACGAAGTACAAACCGTGGGTGTGCTTTCAGCCATTCACAGGGGTTTTGAGTCAGTTGTTGCACCGGCTTTTGAGATGAACCTCGATCATTCCGTTTGTACCTATTGTGGTCAATGTGTGAATGTATGTCCAACCGGTGCCCTCACCGAAGTGGATAATACCCCGCGCCTGATCAATGACCTGGCCAATCCCAGGAAAACTGTGATCGTTCAGACTGCTCCGGCTGTTCGCGCTGCTTTGGGTGAAGAATTCGGCATGGAAGCAGGAACACTGGTTACCGGTAAAATGGTAGCCTCACTCCGCGAACTGGGTTTTGATTATGTATTTGATACCGATTTTGCCGCCGACCTTACCATTATGGAAGAAGGCGCCGAATTACTCGACCGCCTGACCAAACATCTAAACGGTGATCAGGAAGTGCGTATGCCTATTCTTACTTCCTGCTGCCCGGCATGGGTGAAATTCTTCGAGCACCACTTCCCGGATATGACCGATATTCCATCTACCGCCCGTTCACCGCAGCAAATGTTTGGCGCAGTTGCCAAAACCTACTTTGCCAAGAAAATGAATATCAAGCGTGAAGACTTGGTGGTGGTCTCAGTAATGCCTTGCGTGGCCAAGAAATACGAATCCACACGTGATGAATTCGCCGTTGATGGCAACCCGGATGTGGATTACTCGGTTACCACCCGCGAATTGGGTAAACTGATCAAGCAAGCCAATATGGACTTCAAATCATTGCCCGATGAAGATTTTGACAAACCATTGGGGGAATCAACCGGTGCCGGTGTTATTTTCGGAACCACAGGAGGTGTGATCGAAGCGGCAACCCGTACGGCTTATGAATTATATACCGGCAAAGACCTTGAAAGGATATCATTTGAGCAACTTCGTGGTATGGAAGGTCTCCGTAAAGCAAGCGTCGACTTCGACGGGCAGGAGATCAATATAGGAATTGCCCATGGTTTGGGTAATGCCCGAAAGCTCCTGGAGGAGATACGTGAAGGTAAGAGCATGTATCACGCCATTGAGATCATGGCCTGCCCCGGCGGTTGTATTGGTGGTGGTGGCCAACCCTATATTCATGGTAATGTAGACATCCTGAAAGCCCGTCAAAAGGCAATTTACCAGGAAGACGACAATAAAAAGATACGCAAGTCGCATGAGAATCCTTATATAAAGGAACTTTATGAGGAATTCCTGGGTAAGCCTATGGGTGAAAAGGCTCACCACCTGCTGCATACCCATTACTTCAAGCGTGGACGTAAAGTTTACATTGATTAATCCAGCAGCTTTTAATGATAATTTTGATAACCGGTAAAACAGAATGATATGTCATCAGTAAAGGTTAAGTTAAAAGAAAAAGATATTGCCAGGATCCGGGAGATCTGCAAAGAGCATCATAATAATGAGGGAGAATTAATTAATGTACTGCAGAAAACGCAGCTGCATTTTGGCTACCTCCCTGCCGAAGTCCAGGAAGTAGTTGCAGAAGAGTTGCAAGTATCACTGGCCAAGGTTTATGGTGTGGTTACTTTTTATTCATTCTTCACCATGATCCCCAAAGGTGAGCATCCCATTTCCATATGTACCGGTACGGCATGTTATGTACGTGGTGCAGAGAAAGTAGTGGATGAATTCAAGAAAAAACTCAACATTAACCTGGGTGAAACAACTCCTGACGGTAAGTTCTCGCTAACCGGCCTGCGTTGTGTAGGCGCCTGTGGTCTTGCCCCGGTGGTGCTGGTAGGTGAAAAAACCTACGGCCGTGTTTCGCCCGACGGTGTGGAAGATATCTTAAAAGAATATCAATAAAACTATTACCTCCGTTAGTTTTTATTGTTGGTTGGGAACCCCGGTCCTTCTTATGAGGGATTCGGGGTTTGTTTATATATATGTCATGATTCGCAAAATTCCCCTATCTCAAATCTCCTCCTGATGGCTATCGGGACTCCATTCTCCATTCTCCATTCTCCATTCTCCAATCTAAATTCAAATTACCCTTCTTAGCCCTTTCGGTCACTTAGTTATTCCTTGCAATCTCATCTCATAAAACACCATAAAAAAAAGCCTATCCGGGTTTCCAGACAGGCTTTTGATTATAAATTATGGAATCCAAAATCTATTCTTTTTTTTCAATCAAGGCTACGGCGTAGGCGCTAATGCCTTCTTCGAGTCCCACAAAACCGAGTTTTTCCGTAGTGGTGGCCTTAATGGATATTTGTTCCTTATCTATTCCCATAGCCTCTGCAAGCGTCTCTTTCATGTCAGCAATGTGGGGGAACATGCGGGGCTGTTGCAGGCAAATAGTGCTATCGACATTACCGATGGTGTAACCCTTCTCCGTTATCATTTCCATTACCCGCCTCAGGAGTATTTTACTGTCGATTCCCTTGTTATCCGGGTCGGTATCGGGAAAATGGAAACCGATATCCCGCAAGTTTGCCGCCCCCAGCAAAGCATCACACATGGCATGGATCAAGACATCACCATCCGAATATCCGATAGCCCCTTTTGAATGCGGAATCTCAATGCCACCGATTATCAATGGGACCTCCGGTTCCAGTTTGTGTACATCGTATCCTATGCCAACTCGCATAAAAATTATTACCGGTTTTGGCGTTCGAATGCTTCAAAGTCGAAGCTTAAGGAGAAACGGAGCGTGTTACTCAATGGGTTACGCTGGTCGGTCGGGATGAGGTATGAGAAATCAAGCCCGAAAACATTATAGCGTAAGCCCGCTCCTAAGGTGAAATACTGGCGGTTACCCTTGGATGCATCTTCGTAAAAGAATCCTCCGCGAAGGGCAAATTGCTGGTCATACCAATATTCCATACCTACTGAGAAATTATATTCTCTCATCTCTTCACTAAAACCGCCCGGTGCATCATGGAATGATTGGATCATTCCCCCTACAACAGATACATCAGGATCCATTCCTTCTTCAATGACGGGGTCACCTTGCTCATCATAAACCGGCATACCAACCGAGTCGGTTTTGTATATGGGTGGGGACGGTACCAAAAGCTTATTCACATCAAACATAAACGACATTTCATTATAATCGTCCAGTTCAAGGGTTAGTCTCGGACCAAAACGCAGGTTTGTAGGCAAAAAGTCCTTTTCTTCAGCGCCCCTGGTATAGGCAATTTTTGCACCTATATTGGAGATGTTGATACCCCAGGCAAATTCACCGTCGAGCCGGTTTAAGCGAACATCATTTTGATAATACACGGCCACATCGGTGGCAAAAGAAGTGCCTGCTGTAGTTTCCTGTCCTCCCACGGTTTGCCCCTGTGTAAGGTTGGAATTAATAAACCGCGCCGATACGGCCCCGGAAAAACGGTCGCCCAGTTTACGTGAGTAGGTCGCACTTAAAGAAAACTCATTAGGACTGTACTCTCCAATATTAGTTCCTTCTTGATTGGTGAATTGAATATTGCCCAGTGAAAAATAGCGCAGCGAAGCTGCAATGGCCTGTTGATCATCTATTCTTTTATATCCTGTTACGTAAGCCATCCCTATATCGTCAACCAAATCGCGCAGCCAGGGAGAATATGAAAGTGAAAAAGCCATCTCACTTTCGGCAAACGCATATTTTGCCGGATTCCAGTGTAAGGAATTCACATCCGGGCTGGTTGCCACCCCTGCGTCTCCCAGAGCCCCCCCACGTGAATCGGGAGAGATCATCAAAAAGGGCACTGCCGTTGTTACCGTGTTAAGGTTATTATCCTGTGCCATCAGTTTTATTGGGGCTGAAAACAGGAACATTACCGCAAATAAAACACTGATCTTCTTCAGAAATGCTTGCATGAATCTTGATTTTAGTGGATTTGTTTTCGTTTTACTAATTTTAGTTAAGGTAACGCCTTGGATACCCATATATTGTTTGTCGCCAGATGCATCGATTATGGAATTCTTTCCTTTATACACTTTTAACCCTTTAAAAATAAACTTCTCACTGTGTTAATACTATTGACTCAACAGGATCATTTTTCCATTGCTTACCGATGTGTTCCTTCCTTCCTGCGAAACAATGATCTGATAAACATATATCCCCCTTCTGACGCGTTTTCCGTTTTCCGCTGTACCATCCCACTCCAGGGGTTCACTGGAATATCCATCGGAGGAAAGCCTGGCAGGTCCCACGGTTTTTATGTGTTGTCCATTCATGTTGTATACTTTCACAATCACATTCATCTGTTCGTTAAACCGGTTGTGCCTGAAATGGAATTTTGTTTCGTTACGAAAAGGATTAGGCGCATTATAAACGCTATCCATAGAAATGGGAAATGACTTGGAAACCTCGAAGGTGATGGTTTTCTCACTGGAATTATTAAACACATCCCAGGCTTTAAGCGTAAGCGTGTGCTCACCTTCCTCCATTTCGGACATAGGATATAATATTTTACCGCTTTTATAGGTATCCAGATCACCTTCGAAATATTCATTCAGCACGATCACATGACCGGTTTGCCCATCGAGGGTGGCTACAATATCATGACCTATTCCGTTGCCCACGGTATTAATACCGCTTTCGTCGCTTAAATAGGCAAGCAGCAGCGGGTCGGTATCGGTAGTACCACCTGAAACAAAGGATTCGTCATTCAGGTAGATGTCCATTTGGGGGCCTGTATTATCGGGTTCATAATTGGTGGCTGAGCCTCCGATAACCAGGTTATCGAAATATCCGTGGGCATCAACATTACCGCCTTTGGCATAGTAACTTATCTTTCCGAATCCATAGCTATAATCAATATCCTTGGGCACAATAAAGCTAAACTCAAATTCGCCTTGCTCTACCGAAGCTTTCCCTGAGTATAACAGATTATTTTGTACTTCAAAATTATATTCATTAGCTCCCGGGTCATTGGCCTTGGTTACCACTTCGGATGCTTTATCAAACACCTTCACATAAATGACACCTTCGTAATCGCTGGCCTTTACTCCCGATTTATTTGAAATGAAGCCATTAACCGTAACCTTCGAAAGAGCGGCAATTGAATCAGGCTCGGAGGTCACCGCCTCACCATTTACTTGTGTGGTTACCACCTCATTCTTAGGATAAGCCATCTGCAAAGCCGGATCGCCCAGCAAGGCAAAATTCCTGATGGTGATATTGTTATTATTATCGTTCTTGGCATGAGCAATCAAATCACCTAAGCGGGGATATTCAGTGCCGTTATGGATAAAGGCTGTATCGTAAAAGCTGCGGTTAAGCTCAAGATTATGACTGGCAAAAGCCAGGCGTGTTGTGGTAAAAAGTGCTATGGCGCCCCCATCGGGTTTGAGGAACACCAATTCACCTGCCGAAACCCTGGTGGGATCGTCAAAACGGCTGAATTCACAGGTAGCTGTAACAAACACCGGCAAATGATCAAAATTATCCCAGGTGTTGATATCCGAAATCGTTAGTACGCGTTCGGCGGCCCAACCGGTTTCACCGCCATGGCCTGTATAATTTATGATGATGGCACCTTTTTTCATCTGCTTATTGATGGTTTCATTCACTTCGGGATAACGGTGCCCGTTAGGTGTGGAAATTTGATTGTACGAATCGAGATACACCTTATTGAGATTGTAGGTGGGATAAGAAGTATCAACGAGCGTTGTAAGCTTTTCGGCCTGCCGCATATGAAGGTTGTTATCCTCGTCATCGGCGATAAAGCAGATCTCATTGCGCCATGCTCCCATTGTCTTGCTCGACTTTAGCATATAATGTTCAATTTTATCGACGGTCTCCCGGGCTTTTTCAGGCGTTTCAACCGGAAACCGGCCGATGCCGATGTCCAAAGCGCCGTTACAGGTTTCACCTTCTTCCTCATCGAGCAATCCAAAATAATCATCGGAAACATAAGAGGAAGTAAGTTTTAATGATTCCCTGGCCTCGAAAGTGGGCACATAATTGGAATTTTCATCAAGCCTGTCTTTATAATCGAAAGAGGCATCACCGAATAGCAATAGGTACTTAAGCATATTGCCCTCCTCGCCCCTATCGTAAAACATCTTCACAAAATCGCGCAAGGCCGTAATATCCTGCCTGCCCGAGGAAAATTCATTGTATATCTTACTCACTTCCACCACCTGGGTTTTCATTCCGCTATTCTCCCGGTGAAGCGCTGCAAGCCGGTAGGCTTGATTCATAAAATCTTTATGCGAAATAATAAGATAATCCGGGATTTCCAGGGCATGAAGGTTTTGGTTTTCGACCACTTCAACAAATTCAGGCGACAGGTATTCCGAGCCGTCAAAGGCATGATAATACCTGATATCTTCAGATTCATGCTTAAAGGTAAAAGCGCCACCGTTCTGCTCACCCTCCACCAGCTTTACATCCGTAGGATTGGTTACTTCCCATACTTGCATCCCTGACGAATAGTTTTCAAGCTCAAAGCGCGATACGTTGTGATAACCATAGCCGTAAACATTATTAAAAGCCATTTGAGAGCCTTCGTAGGATAAAAAGCGTGTGACATTTACCGTCAACTTATTAAGCCATCCCTTGGCTGTTTGAACCGGCGGGTTAAACGTCAAATCAAATTGCAAATCATCATCCGGGGGATCAAACATAATGTTATCGCGACCATAGCGCGCAAACACCGTGGTGGCCGTTGTGGATAGACCGGGAACAAATACCTGCTGTATTTCCTGCCCGTTTAATACAACCGAAAACGTGCTTGGATCGGTAGCTTTGCCGGCCACATCAACATATACAATAGCTTCCTTGCTTTGATCGATATTGGGAAATGTCATCAGTGGCAGCTCCAGATTTGTTTGTGCCGGATCGAATTTTTCACCGTACCATACCCGGCCTGTTTTGGCCAGGTTAACCAGATCATTCTCGTAAGCACGTGCCTCAATAAAGCGGGTAACGGTGTCGGTTGGGTTTTTATTGGAGGATGAAGCCGGTGTGATCCGTTTACCTTCTCCCGCATCGCGGGTAATAAAGTAATAATTGTGATCGGAATAAGCGTTTTTATGAAAGTCGAATTTTTGAAGGTATGGATTGTAGGTCCAGCTGTCGGGGCCTTCGGCATAAAAGAGGATATAATCACCTGGGGAAAAACTGCCGGAGGATTGAGCAACCACTTTAATGGCATTTTCTTCCAAATCATCATGACGAAACTCCTCATTGGCTTCGGGCAACATACCGCCTCCATTACCAAAAACAGCAAGCTCCCCTGGACTTAATGATTCCATATCCATTCCCATATCATCAAGATCACTATAGGTTATCTTGTATACACCCGTTTTTTCAACGCGAACCTTAAACCATTCACCGCTGGCAAGAACCGAGTTATCAGCATAGGTGCGGGTGATTTTTTGCGGAACATTATGCTTTTCACTCACTTCCAGTTTAATGGTGAATGAGGTGAGCTGCTGGAAACTTCCCTGGGCATTTTTTCTCAACGGCATTATTCGCACCAAGCCGTAAGGGTTTTTTCTGATGGTGCGATGCCTGAATTCATAGAAAAGCGTATCGGGGATCATATTTTTATCCCGTACATTGGCCATTTGTTTGCTGCCTATGGTTTCGTATACCGGATTGGCTATGTTGAGCTGTACGTCAACACCTTCTTCCAGTTTAAATTGACGCATGAATACCGGCAGGGTTCCGAAATCACCACCGATTTGAGAGCCTTCAAAATAGAGGGTTTCAACTTGTTGCCCCTCCCTTTGGAATGTTTGATTTTCGATCCACTCTAGTTGAACCTCATATTGATAGCTACCCTGCCCGATAGTTTGACCCAAAGCAAAGTTCCATCCTAATAATAATGTGAGTAAAAGAGGCAAATAACGTTTCATAATGTCGTGTTTCTTAATTAAAATTACTTAAGAATAACAAGTTTTGAGGTTTTTTGTACTTGCTTACCGTTTTCTTTTTGAACAAGAATCCGGTATACATACATACCTCGTTTAAGCCGGTTGCCATTATCACCGGTTCCGTTCCAGGAAATGGGCGCTGCCCGGTAGCCGCTACTATTGATAGTTCGCTCAATGGTTTTCATCAACTCGCCCGACATGGAAAAGATTTGCACTTTCACCTCCATGACGTTACCCGGTTGATTATGCTCAAAGGTAAATTTGGTATTGTACTTAAACGGATTGGGATAATTCATCACCTCCTCAAGGGCAAATTCTTCGGAGCCGGCAACCACAAAATCAATCGATTTTTCGGCCGAATTATTATAAACATCCCATACCTTAAAATGCATAGTGTGTTGACCTTCTTCCAGGTCGTAAAACGGATATTTTACCGAGCCTCGTTTATAGGTATTCAGATCGGCTTCATAAAAATTATTCAGTACTTTCGTATCATCCGTTTCCTGGTCAATCCAGGCCACAATATCATGCCCTATTCCGTTACCGATGGTATTAATTCCACTGCTATCCGACACAAACGCCAGCAAAATGGGGTTCTCGTTGGTAATGCCGCCGGCCACAAAATTGGTGTCATTGATAAACAATTCCACATGCGGTCCTTGATTATCCGTTTGAGCATTTCCATTGTAACCGCCAATGATCACTTCCACATTACTTCCGTTGGCATCTTTAATACCGTTGGATGCATAATAGCTGATCTTACCGTTCCCAAACTTATAGGCTATATCTTTCGGGACGATAAATTGAAACTCAAAATTCCCATCTACCACTTTAGCTTTACCCCGGTAAATGATGTTTTTCCGTACATTAAAACTCATGGGGCTTCCACCATCGTTTCCCTGGGTTGTAACAGTAACCGATTTATCGTATACCGATGGATGCACAACACCGTCAAAACCACTCATCTTGTTTCCGCCGTAATCCAATATTTCGCCATTGATGGTAATTTCCGAAAGCGCCTTTAGCGTATCAGGATCTTCGTCCACCGGGTGATCATTAATAGAGGTGGTCTTCACCCGGTATTCCGGATAAGCCGGTTGCAAAGCCGGATCACCAAGAAGTACAAACTTTTTGGTATTACTACCTGACCCACTTAAAACCTTGGTAATATAAAGTAGATCACCCATTCGGGGGAACTCACCGTTAGTTCTTTCAAAAGCATTTTCATACAGGTTTTTATTCAATGAAAAGTTGGGGCTACCAAAAGTTGCACGGGCTGTTGTCAACATGGCGATACTACCGCCCTTTTCATTCAGCAATACCAACTCGCCGGCCGATGTACGTCTTGGATCGTCAAAACGGCTAAACTCACAGGTTGCCGTCACAAAAATGGGGAGCTTATTATAATTATCCCATGAGTTGATATCGGCAATCTCGAGCACCCTTTCATGGGCCCAGCCGACCTCACCGCCATGGCCGGTATAATTCAGGAATAAAGCACCTTCGCGAACCCTGTTGTTAATTGCTTCGGAGGCATCGGGATAACGCTGCCCGCCGGGTGTTGAAACCTGTTTATAGGCATCAAAAAATATCTTGTCGATGTTGTATTCCGGATAATTGTTATTAATGATCGTTGCCAGATCATTGGCTTGTTCCATATGGCTGTTGCCGTCTTCATCATCGGCCACAAAACATACCACATTACGCCAGTCACCCATTACCTTGTTGGCCGATGAGGCGTAATGAATGATCTTGTCCACTTGTTGCTCAGCTTGCTCAACCGTAAAAACCGGTAAACGGCCTATGCCGATATCGATGAGGTCATCAACACCATCGCCTTCGTTTTCATCGAGGTACGCAAAAAAGTCATCGGTTACATATGAGTTGACCGGATGCAATGAGTTATCCGACTGCCAGGTGGGGATAAAGTTGGTGTTTTCTTTGAGGCGTTCTTTATTGTCAAATGAACCATCGCCAAACAGCAACACGTAACGGAATTTATCGTGCCCCTCATCTTTATCGTAAAGCATTTTTATGAAATCGCGTATGGCTGAAATATCGCGTGTTCCCGATGAAAATTCATTAAATATCTTTTGCACGGGCACGACTTCTACATCAAAATCATTTTCTCCGGCATGAAAGCTTGCCAGCCGGTATGCCTGATCCATAAACATCGAATGGGAGATGATCAGATAATTTGGTGGGTCAATAGCATGCAGGTTCTGATTTTCAATCTTTTCTTTAAAATGCACCTGGTAATAATTGCTTCCATCATGGGCTACAAATTCATGAATGGTATCGGTGGCCATTCTGTAGGTAAATGTATTGGAAGTACGGTTACCATCAATGAGTCTTGTATTTACCGGATCGGTAACATTCCACACATCCACCGAAGCATCTGCATTGGTAAGCCTGAATTCGGCAATTCCCGGTTCTTCAAGTGCCTTATAATCCCTGAAATTCATCTGACCTTCTGTAAACTTCAGATGCCGCCAGGCATTTAATTCAATAAAGTTCAACCAGCCGGTGGAACCCGAGGTGCTTTTATTATAATTGGCTACCACATCAATTACCGATGTACTAGGGCTAAAATTGATAGTGTCATGATCATCTTTAGCATAGGCAGCGGCATAATATTCAGAGACAGAGGCTATATTGAGGGATTCTTCATTTCCATTAAAACTGAATGAAAAAGAACTGCTTGCCATTGAACGGGCTGCCGCTTCAAAGCGGGCATGAACATTTTTGCTTTTAACAATATTGGGAAAGGTAAAGGCAAACTCATGCCGGTTTTCAACATCGAAAATTTCACCGTACCATTCTCTCCCTGAACCGATCAGGTTAACCGATTCTTTCTCATGAAAGGCTCTGTCGGGGAATTCAGTTACAATATAATCCGGCTCTTCGCTTACAGTGGTTTGGTTTTCAATTCGTTTACCCGGCCCCAGCCCGGTGTTTATGTAATAATAATTGGTGTCGGAATAGCGGTGAACATGATGCTTGAAATACTCACGATACGAATTAAACGACCAGGAGGAAGTACCTTCGGCATAAAACAAAATAAAGTCACTGGCATCGAAGCTGCCGTCACTTTCACCTTTTATATAGATAGCATGCTCAGCGGGATCGCTGTATCGAAATTCATCATTCTCCTCGGGCAACATCCCTCCACGGTTCCCGTATATTCTTATATTCCGCGGATCGAATGAATTTACGTTAATCCCCATTTCCGAAAGATCATCGCGGGTTATCTTGTGGATGCCCGATTGTGTAACGCCAATCTTATACCAATTACCGGAGGCCAACACGGAGCTTTTCTTCGACTTCATTTCCTTTTCGGCTTGGCCTC
>JAIPAP010000078.1 GCA_021740045.1 Bacteroidales bacterium | reverse complement strand
GATACTCCGTCCCCTGATATAAGCCAAGGGTGTGATAAGCAGTTTTTCGGTATCCAAGTTCTCTTTTATGCGCTTATATTCCGGATCGTTTTCACCGTATTGATTTTGAATGAACTTCAGGTTATCCCACAGCGGCTCCATAAAGGGGTTGATCTTCGATTTTATATCCCCGGGCAAATAACCAATATCTTTATTGCTCAAGGGCACAATGGGCCTGGCCAGGTAGATCTGCTTAAACTTGCGGCGTTGCTCCAGCGCTCCGGCCAGGGCAAGTAAGGTTTTCCCGCTACCGGCAATACCGGTAAGGGTTACCAGCCTAACATCGGGGTTCAGAATAGCATGAAGGGCGAAAACTTGTTCGGCATTGCGGGGCTTTATGCGCATGATCGATTGTTTTTCGATACGCTCCAGCATAGCTGTTATCGGGTTATAATAGGATAGTGCCGAGTTATATTCATTTTTCAAAATGAAGTAATGATTGGCTGGGGGCTTGTTCAGGCCAACTTCTCCAGCAGATATGGCGCTCTCTTTATAGATCTTGTCCACCGTGTCTTTTTCCACATTATCGAGTAAGGTCTTGCCGGTATCCAGGGTTTCGACATCTTTGATCTTACCGGTTTCAAAATCCTCGGCGGTAATATTTAGTGATTTTGCCTTAAGCCTGAGGTTGATATCCTTGGAAACCACCACTACTTTCCGTTCGGGATATTGTTTTCGCAAAACTAAAGCTGCATTAAGAATGCGATGATCAGGTTTATCGCCGTCAAAAATGGACCGGGCATCCTGCTCGCTGTTCTCATTCATCACCACTTTAAATTTACCGCCTTTTCGCTTATCGAGCGGAAGCCATTCCGTTAAGGTATTATTGGCCGAGAGGCGATCGAGGATACGGATGAACTCACGCGCCTCGTAATTCTTAATCTCGTTCCCCTTTTTAAAATTGTCCAGTTCTTCGAGCACGGTAATGGGTATGGCTACATCATTATCATCGAAACTATTAAGGGCATTATGATTATATAAGATAACCGATGTATCGAGTACAAATATCTTTTTTTCCTTTTTTAAGAATCGCAGCATAGTTCCCTTTGTTTTTATATGGTTAGCGCTTTAGTTAACGGCTTTCAATTTTTTCTAACACTTAAAGATAGAATTTATGTTTAAACTATTCAATTTCCCCGGCCCTATTTTATCACCATGTTTTCAACATACATGAATGCTCTGGAATTAAAACCTGTTCTGCTAAATATTTGGTATTTTTATCATCATAATTTTAGATTAAACCTAGGTTAAAATGCAAGAAAAGACATTGTTTCTCCTGGATGCCATGGCGCTGGTTTACCGCGCTTATTTTGCCATGAGCAAAAATCCACCCATCAACTCCAAAGGCATGAATACGGCCGGAGTACTGGGTTTTGCCAACTCATTGTATGATATTCTTAAAAACCAGGACCCATCCCATATAGGGGTAGCCATCGATACCATGGCGCCTACTATGCGCCATGAATTATATGAAGAGTACAAGGCTACCCGCCAAGAAATGCCCGAAGACCTGGCTGCATCCCTACCTTATGTAACAAAGCTGATAGAAGCCTTCAATATTCCCCTGATCTACAAAGATGGCTATGAAGCTGACGATATCATCGGGACGCTAGCCCGTGAGGCCGAAACCAAAAATTTCACAGTCTATATGATGACCCCCGACAAAGACTTCGGGCAATTGGTTTCGGATAAGGTTTTTATGTACCGGCCTTCGAGAAGCGGTAACAGCGCCGAAGTATGGGGAGTAAAAGAAGTTTGCCAAAAATATGGGATCAACCGTACCGAACAGGTCATCGATATTTTAGGTCTTTGGGGCGACACTTCCGACAACATCCCCGGGGTTCCCGGCATAGGGGAAAAAACCTCTGGAAAGCTCATTAAGGAATACGACAGCATTGAAAACCTGTTAAAAAACACCGATAAGCTAAAAGGTAAGCAACGCGAAAATTTGGAGAACTATGCCGAACAAGCCCGGATTTCACGGCAATTGGCCACCATCGATCAGCATGTGCCCATTGAATTTGATGAAGAAGCTTTAAAGCGGAAAAGGCCGGATGTGGAAGCTTTAAAAGAACTTTTTAAGGAACTTGAATTCAGGAACTTTGCAAAACGTGTATTTACCGATCTCTCACTCGAAGAAGCCAATGGTGGAAAACAAGCCGGCATACAAGGCGATTTGTTTGGGGATGCAGCCGGAGAAGCCACTCCGGCTGAGGCTGGTATTAAGACCTTTAAGCGCCTTGAAGACGTGGAGCATAATTACACCCTTATTGAAACTGAGGATGCCATAAAAGACCTTGTCGCAAAACTGAAAAAGACCAAATCATTTTGTTTTGATACTGAAACCACCAGCTTGAACGCCCACCGGGCCGAACTTGTAGGGATCGCTTTTTCGCATAGAAAAGGAGAAGCCTGGTTTGTGCTGTTGCCACGGGATGAAAAAACCTGCCGGCAATACCTGGAGCATTTCAAGGAGTTGTTTGAAGATGAAAAGATTGAAAAAGTCGGCCAAAATATAAAGTATGACATTAATGTGTTGCACTGGTATGACATCAAGATAAAAGGCAAGATATTCGATACCATGGTGGCCCATTACCTGCTGCAAGCCGAACAGCGCCACAATATGGATTACCTGGCCGAAACCTACCTCGATTATCATCCCGTTCCTATTGAAGAGTTGATCGGAAAAAAGGGTAAGAACCAAAAAAACATCAGAACAGTCGATAAGGAAACCTTAAAGGAATACGCCGGTGAAGATGCCGATGTGACCATGCAGCTTAAGGAAATACTGGAGAAAGAGTTGAAAAAATACAATATGATCAAGCTCTTCGAAGAGATGGAAACACCCCTTATTCATGTGCTTTCGGCCATGGAGGTGGCGGGTGTTAAACTCGATAAGCAGGCCATTAATGAAATTTCCGGGAAGCTAAAGACCCAAAGCGAAAAAATTGAGCAGGAAATACAGGAAATGGCCGGCATGAAATTCAACATCAACTCCCCCAAGCAATTGGGCGAAGTCCTTTTCGAAAAGCTCAAGATCACCGATAAACCGAAAAAGACCAAAACCAAGCAATACTCCACCAGCGAGGATGTTTTGCAAAAGCTCTCGGACAAGCATCCCATTGTCCCGAAAATCCTTGACTACCGTTCGGTAACCAAGCTCAAATCAACCTATGTGGATGCATTGCCCGAGCTGATCAATCCGCGCACAGGACGCATTCACACCTCTTTTAATCAAACCGTAACGGCAACCGGGCGTTTGAGCTCCAATAACCCCAATTTACAGAATATTCCCATCCGGACTGAACGGGGACGGGAAATCAGGAAGGCTTTTGTTGCTCGCGATGAACACCATACCCTGCTTGCCGCTGACTATTCTCAAATAGAACTTCGGCTAATTGCCGATATTAGCGGTGATAGCGACATGATAGATGCATTTGTGAAGGGTGAAGACATTCATGCCACCACTGCAGCCAAGGTTTTTAATGTATCAGCTTCGGAGGTCACACAAAACATGCGCCGCAGCGCTAAAACGGTGAATTTCGGCATTATCTACGGAATTTCGGCCTTCGGTTTATCGGAGCGCCTAAACATTCCGAGGCGCGAGGCTGCCGACATCATCGATGCTTATTTTAAGCAGTATCCGAAAATAAAAGAATACATGGACAACACAGTTAAGTTTGCACGCAAAAACGGTTATGTGGAAACCATCATGAAACGCCGGCGCTATTTGCGCGATATAAACTCCGGCAACGCCACCATGCGAAGCTTTGCCGAACGCAACGCCATTAACGCACCTATTCAGGGGTCATCGGCCGATATGATCAAACTTGCCATGATCAAAATACAGGATTACCTCGAGCGGAAAAAAATGCATTCAAAAATGGTGCTCCAGGTTCATGACGAGTTGGTGTTCGATGCACTCAAAAAAGAAGTCGACACCCTTAAACCCGTAGTGGATGATTTAATGCGAAACGCCATCAAATTACAGGTACCCATTGAGGTTGAGATGAATACAGGCGATAATTGGCTTGTTGCCCATTAATTTTAATTCAATTTCAGATTTTCACATTTAGAAAATTGAAACAGCTATTTTTGCACAAATTTTACATGAGGTATGCGCAAGAGATATAACAATGACGAGCGTATTGTAATGACGCTTGATGCAGGAGGGACAAACTTTGTGTTTTCAGCCGTTCAGGGCGAGAAAGAGATCATTAAACCGGTTGTTCTTCAGGCCCGGGGCAAAACCCTGGAAGACGTACTGCGAACCATTAACAGTGGGTTTTTAAAAGTAAAGGCTTCCATACCCAAAAACCCGGTAGCCATCAGTTTTAGCTTTCCGGGGCCGGCCGAGTTCGAAAAGGGTATTATTGGTGACCTCGAAAATCTTCCCACCTTCAGGGGAGGGGTTGCGCTTGGTGCCATGCTGGAAGATGAATTTAACCTCCCTGTTTTCATCAATAACGACGGCGATCTTTTTGCCTACGGTGAAGCGCTGGCTGGATTCCTGCCCGAGATCAACAAACGGATAAAATCCAGCGAAAGCCCCAAGACCTACGATAACATGCTGGGGGTTACTTTTGGCACCGGCTTTGGCGGCGGGATCGTTAACCGTGGTGAGCTATTCATGGGCGATAATTCGGCGCAGGGTGAGATCAACCGTATGCGTAACCGGCTTTATCCCGGTATGAGCGTTGAAGAAAGCATCAGCATACGGGGTGTGCAGCGCGTATATGCCCGCGAAAGTGGTATCGATATTAAACACTGTCCTGAGCCCCGCGAATTGTATGAAATTGGGATTGGAAAAACCAAGGGTGATAAAAAAGCAGCCTTGAAAGCATTTGAAGAACTGGCCATTGTGGCCGGCGATGCCCTGGCAAATGCCATAACCCTGGTGGATGGTCTTATTGTTATTGGTGGAGGCTTATCAGGTGCGCACCCACTGTTTTTAACGCGCTTGGTGGAAGAGATGAATTCCCGGTTTAAAACCTATAACGGCAGCGACCTCGACCGCCTGGAAATTAAGGTGTTTAACCTGGAAGATGAAAAGGATTTCAATGAATTTTATAAAGGCGATACCCGCGAAATTACAGTTCCGTTCAGCAACCGTAAAATTAAATATGATCCCTTAAAACGCATTGGCATTGGCGTAACGCGATTGGGAACTTCATTGGCTGTTCATGTAGGAGCCTATGATTACGCCCTAAATGAACTGGACCGGCAATAGTCGTAAAATTTTTAGCTATCGCCGTATAAATAAGTCAGGGATAAGCCCGGTAAACAAGGTATTTAATTTTTTACATATATAATTTGATTTAACTGAAAACTATTATATTTTAGTTGTTCAATTCTTGAAAACCAAAAACAAAAGACTATGAAGCAATTATTTTTACTATTATTCAGTACATTTCTTGTGTTCACTGTTACGGCCCAGCAGGTGGAAAGGGAGATGGTGATACTTGAAATAGCTACCGGAACCTGGTGCTACTATTGTCCCGGTTCGGCCATGGGAGCTGACGATTTGATAGAAAACGGCGACGATGTTGCTGTTATCGAATATCATGACGGGGATCCTTTTGCAAACAGCTATGCCGCCAGCCGGATCAACTTTTACAATGTAAGTGGATTTCCTACCGCAGTTTTTGATGGGGACATCACTTATGTTGGTGGTAATCATACTCAAAGCCTGTTTAATGCCTATCACAACAGGTATGAATATCGCAAGGACATACCCTCATCATTCACCCTCGATATTTTCGGGCAGGCCGAAGGTGATGATTACAGCATTTTGCTGGTAGCCAAAAAGGTAGCCGATTATGACGGCAGTAACCTGGTTGCCCATCTGGCGCTTACCGAATCGCATATCGAGTATAGCTGGCAAGGCATGTCGGAAGTGAACTTCGTGGAGCGATTGATGGTTCCCGATCAATACGGAAGTGAAATTGATTTTTCGGCTTCCAATATCCAATATGTAGAACTTGATTTCACTTTTGATGATGAATGGGTTGCCGAAAATTCTGAATTAGTCACTTTTATTCAGGATAACGATAGCGAAGAGATCCAGCAAGGCGCCAAGGTGGCATTGAACGACCTGGAGGCAGCCCCGGCATTAGCCAACTTCTCAGCCAGCACAACCGAAGCATGCGAAGGCGATGTGGTAGATTTCACCGATGAATCCTATGGTGATCCCACCACTTACACATGGCTCTTCGAAGGAGGAACTCCGCAAATGTCGAGCGAACCAAATCCTTCAATAACCTACGAGGAAGCCGGCACCTATGATGTTACCCTCGAGGTTTCAGATGGAAATAACGAGCATTCCATTACCATGGAAGGTTACATTACCGTTGAAGACTGTACCGGTCTTGATGAAAAGGACAATTATTCACTGAGCGTTTGGCCAAATCCAGCCAATGAAGCGCTCAACATTAATGGGGGTAACTTGTCAGAAGAGGTTAATCTGAAAATTTATGATGTTTCAGGTAAATTGGTTTTGGAAAACCAAAACCTTGATCTCTCCAAATCGAATCAAAAACTTAATATCAGTCATCTGAAACAAGGGGTATACTTCCTGGAAATAACCGGTAATGAAGCCGTAAAGCGTGAAAAAATTGTTATCGAATAAGCAGGAAAAGTAATTAATAAAAAAACCGGGAACTATCCCGGTTTTTTTGTTTCATATTGATTTTCTAACCACTTGCTTGAGGTCAACCTCGTAGCCTTCTTTCTTGCAATTGGGGCACATGTCTTTATCTTCCGTATACTCAAATCCGCAACGCTGACATACATACCGCTTCGAATAAATCACATGCCTTGGGTCAGAGCTGCGATAGGCAAGATAACCTAAAACAGGGGTTAGAAAAAAGCTGATGAAAAAAGTTCTCGTTGGTCCAATCCGTTTATTTTTAGCCAAAGTAGTTAGTATTATTACCAGTAACAGATAAACCAGTCCTATTGCTATATAAATCGCTATCGTCATATAAATTAATCAACTTAAGACTAAAAAGTAATTCAAAACATGGCTAAAAAACAATGATCCAATAATAATGTTTTCAATACGCTCACAATCAGAGCAAGCAACGCTTGAAGAAATATTTTGAACAGGTTCTAAACCTATGATGCAAAGTTAGGTATAAATATTCTATTTATACTGTCTGTCATATTTAAAACCATTTATGCCTCTTAAAATAAAGAATCATTGCAACAGCCAAAGCGATCATAATTGTCCAGGCCAACGGATAGCCATATTCCCATTTTAACTCAGGCATATTTTCAAAGTTCATGCCATATATACCGGCAATGAAAGTAAGCGGAATAAAGATAGTAGCGATAATCGTGAGCAATTGCATAACCCTGTTCATTTTATCATTCTGTGCAGATAAAAAGGCTTCACGAAAGCTCACGTTCATTTCCCTTAGCCATTCAACACGTCCATAAAGATCTTTAACATGATCAATAGTATCGTTAAGGTATTTTTCATGACGTTCGTCAACCAGCTCACTATCGACGTTCTGCAGCTTAATAACCGCATCTTTTAGCGGGGCAAGTTGTCGCCTGAAAGCAGTCAACCTTTTCTTATTCTCGTTAATTTTAGTCAGAATAGCTGAGTGTGGAGGATCAAAACCCCTGTCTTCAATTTCATCCTGTTCTTTATCCAATAAATCGTAGATGAAATAGTAATGATCAACTATAAGGTCAATTATAGCAAAAAACAAGAAATCAGGACTTCGGGTCCTGATTTTACGCCCTTTAATGGAAAGCCGTTCAGATATCTTATTAAACAAGGTTTGATAGCTTTCCTGAAAACTAATTACCGAATTTTCACCAAGAACAACGGCAGTATGTTCCATATTAAGATCGTTGCCTGGTTCTAAACCATGTAAATATTTTAGTGTAAAAAATAAGTGCTTATTATGATCCTCAAACTTGGGCTGGTGTTCAGTATTGAGCAGGTCTTCGGTTAATAAGCTGTGAAAACTGAACATCCGGGCTATTTCGGAAATAACCCCAACATCATGTATGCCCCTCACATTGATCCAGTATTTTCTTCCATTTTTTATTTGATCCTGAATGAACCGGAGGCTGGTGTTTTTATATTCCGCAAATTCATCCTCATTATACACTGTGAGGTCTAATTCAACCGGTTTAGTTGACCCTTCGCCAACATAGACCAATTCGCCAAATGCCATTCCGGCTTTTTGTGAAATACTCTTAGCCATAATATTAGGTTTTAAAATAAGTAATTCATTCCGGTATAAAAACCATCCACACCATCACGATGATCGAATGACCGCCCGTAATCGATGGCCAGGATAAAATTTTGGTTCAAAGCAAAACGCATTCCGGCGCCATAGCTTGCATGCCATGATTCGGCTCCCGGTGAAAAATACATACGCCTTTTATTAACCGGAACCTTTGTTAAATCCACCTCGTGTTCGTGCATCACTTTTCCGGCATCCAAAAAGGTATTGAGCGCCACGTAAATGTTTTGATTAAAGATGACGGTTTTAAAGAACTTCCACCTAAACTCAAAATTACCGTAGGCAATGGCATCCCCAACCACCCGGTTACGAAGGATACCTCGCAGGGTTTTGGAGCCACCCAGGCCATCGTTATCCGTTGATGGAGCATAAGAGCTGATCATTTGGGGTTGCATATAAAAAGGCGGATCACCGGCAAATGTCCCCTGGAAACCCAGCCGGTAGGCAAATACCAGCTGCTTCTTTATGAGTTGGAA
The DNA here is from genome assembly GCA_021740045.1 of Bacteroidales bacterium. Taxonomy (GTDB): domain Bacteria; phylum Bacteroidota; class Bacteroidia; order Bacteroidales; family JAIPAP01; genus JAIPAP01. Next base: position 12,486 of record JAIPAP010000078.1, on the reverse strand, counting down.
ATATTGCCGGTGGGTAAAAGCCACTTTACCGTAGGGATTTTCATCATTACCAAAAACACCGGGTGCTGCCACAAATAACAACTCGGACCATATGCCTTTTTGCGGGGCTGCTTCATTATCGCGGGTATCGTATATAAGGCCGAATTTCAAAAAGTTCGTCTGTCCACCATCAGCCTCGTCATCATCAATCACACCCCAGTCGAGATAACGTTCATATAATCCATCGGCATAGGGCAGCTTATCTTTCTCATCCTTGCCTTCATTCAATTTATCGATATCGACTGGAGCAATGGAATTTCCATAATGACCGAATCCGGCCAGCCATCTTAGCCGCTGCCCGATGATGCTGCCCTGCACATCGGCGGTTACCCGCAGCAACTTGCGCTCGTGGCGGTAAAACATGCGGGAAATATATTCATTGCTTTCATCCTCCTCCAGATCACTGTTATAAATGGCTTCATAACCGTTGAAACCATAAAAATCGAGTGCCTGCTCTGTGAGGTAACTTATATCGGCTGTGAGCCGCAAGCTTCCGGGCAGTAGATATTTCGAATCATAAAAAACCTGGTTTATACCGCTACCTTTTGTTGTGCGCGACCATTCCAGGTAGATTTTATGCTTGTAGCCAGGGTAGTAAGAACCGTCGCCATAGTGATAAAGATCGATCAATCCTCCATATTTAAACCCCAGGTCCGTATCATAAGAGACCGCCGGCAGGGCACCAAAGCTCCACCCTTTTTTGATCTTCTCGCCATCTTCAAGCGTATCGGCAGTTGCTTGAGCATGCGATTGCGTTGCAAGGAACCCTGACAACAGGAGCAGGATTGCGGGGATTATGGAATGGGGTTTATGCATAATGATTCATGGTTTCTTGAGGGATTAAAACTACAACGATTTGGGCTTCTCATCAACAAATTTTCGCTTAAGCAACAATCCCGATTGAGACAGTATCAGCACAATGGTTGACACAACTATGGAAGCCACCGAAGCTTCGGGTATCATATTATCCGTAAGGATTAAAACCAGGATATAGGCAATGCCGCTACCGAAACTGGCAAAGGCCGACCGGGTATCGATCTTCATATGAAAAGATGCAATAGCCGCCGGGATGATGGTAAATCCCAGTCCTGTTATAAACACGATCACAGCCACTATATCGCGGAAGCTCCAGGCAAATACAAATCCCAATAATGACAACACAATGATAAAAAGGCGGGTTTGTCCCATAAGGCGTTGCTTGCTTTGGCCCTGTTTTCGGAAATGGGCTGAATAGTCCTTGGCCAGGCTGGAAGCCAGAACAAAAATAATGGTATCGGCCGAACTCATAATGGCTGCAAAGATCAGCACAAGACCAGCTCCTATAAAAGCATCCGGGATAAGCAAGGTCAATCCTTCGGCAAAGGCATCTTTTGCCATAATTCCGGGAACATTTCGATGTGCTGCCAGGCCGATTAAGGTTACAGCCAAACCGGTTATCACGGTCAATATCGCCGAGCCTATCAATCCTTTTTTAACCACCCGGGTGTTTTTTGCAGCATAAACCCGTTGCCAATATTCAGCCGACTGAAAAATGATAAAAACGCCAAAAGCGATAAAGGCTATGGTCATGGAAATGCTCATCCGGGACAAATCGAGCAGGTCGGCTGCCATGGCACGTTTTTCGGTAAGCAACACGAAGCCCAACAGAAGAAACAGTACAAACAATACTATGTACTGAAAAATGTCGGTTTTCACCACACTACGGAAACCTCCGGCAAAGAGATAGATAATAATGACTAAACTGGAGATCATCAGGGCGGTTTCATAAGACCACCCAGAAATATTCGCCAGAATGCTGCTGCCGGCAATAAACTGATTCAGCAACATCCCGAAATACACCACAAAAAGGATGATGGCCGACAACAGTCCGACTTTGTTATCATATTGGTAATAAAACCAATCGGATAAGGTGTAAAATTCCCGTTCGGCAGCTATTTCCCGTAATTTTAGTGCATAGGGGATAAATACCAGGAAACCTGCGGATGTACCGGCAAACACGGCAATAGCCGAAACGCCGAAATCATATACATAGGCTGTATAAGCCACAATTGCGGCGCCACCGATGTAACTTGCCACCACCGAAGCCATAAATGCCCAAAGGCTCATCTTGCGGCCGGCAATCAGGTAATCGTCTTTGTTTTGGTTTTTGGAACTCCACAGTCCAATGCCTATACACACCAAGGCATAAGCAATGAGCAATATGATATCGAGTGTGGTGAGTTTTGTGCCGGTAAAATCCATGCAATGGCTTTAGATCAACCTATCCAGCTTTTGATCTCTTCGATTTTGGGCGCCGGCAGATCGAGTTTTAGTTTCTTACGCAAACCACCCAGGTCGTTCATTAGCTTATTGGGATTGGCCGCTTTCAGTTCGGCTATGGTATTGATGCCGGCTTTGCGCAATACAGGTATCCATTCCCTGGGGACCCCTTCATCCACAAACTGCTCGTCGGTGGTGACTTCTTTTGTCTCCGGGCGCATTTGGGGGAAGAACAGCACATCTTGTATAGAAGGAGCATTGGTCATGATCATAGCCAGGCGGTCAATGCCGATGCCAAGGCCTGCCGTGGGCGGCATTCCAAATTCCAGGGCACGCAAAAAATCCTCATCCAGCACCATGGATTCTTCATCACCCCTGCGACCCAACTCAAGCTGCTCTTCAAAACGGCGCCGCTGATCAATGGGATCGTTAAGCTCTGAGAAGGCATTGCACATTTCCTTCCCATTCAGTATGGCCTCAAAGCGCTCTACCAGACCTTCCTTGCTGCGGTGCTTCTTCGCCAGCGGGCTCATCTCAATGGGATAATCGGTGATAAAGGTAGGTTGTATCAGCTTTGGCTCGCACATTTCCCCAAAGATCTCATCAATGACCTTGCCTTTACCCATACTCTCATCAATCTCCACATTAAGCTCTTTGGCCACCTTGCGAAGCTGCTCCTCATCCATTTCGGAAATATCAATTCCGGTGAATTTCTCAATGACTTCATGCATGGTATAACGTTGCCAGGGGCGCTTAAAATCAATATCATTTTCACCCACTTTAATCTTGGTGGTCCCGTGAAGATCAAGGGTTACTTTTTCGATCATGGCTTCCACCAATTCCATCATCCATTCATAATCCTTGTAGGCTACGTATAGTTCAACCTGTGTAAATTCGGGATTATGGAAACGACCCATTCCCTCATTACGAAAATCCTTGGCAAATTCAAACACGCCCTCAAAACCTCCTACTATCAATCGCTTAAGGTAAAGCTCATTGGCAATACGCAAGTATAGCGTCATATCGAGGGTATTGTGATGGGTTTTAAACGGACGGGCGGCGGCGCCTCCATAGAGCGGCTGCAAGATAGGTGTTTCTACTTCCAGGTAACCCTTTTCCATGAGGAATGAACGCATAGAGCTGATCATTCGGGCACGCATCCTGAAATTATCCTTCACCTGGTTGTTCACAATCAAATCGAGATAACGCTGGCGGTAGCGCTGTTCCGAGTCGGTAAAGGCGTCGTAGATCTTACCGTCTTTTTCCTTAACCACCGGCAATGGGCGCAGCGCCTTGCTTAAAAGTTTGAACTCCTTCACATGAACAGTGATCTCACCCATCTTGGTGATAAAAACATAGCCCTTAATGCCAATAATGTCACCGATGTCCAAGTAGCGCTTAAAAACTGTGTTATACATAGTTTTGTCATCGCCAGGGCAAATTTCATCGCGTTTAAAATATAATTGAATGCGGCCGGTTTCATCCTGTATTTCGGTAAATGATGCAGCTCCCATAATGCGGCGGCTCATGATCCTCCCGGCAAGGCTCACATCTTGGTAAAGGCTGTTATCATCCGGAAAATGCTTATGGATCTCCTCTGCTGTAACGTTTACATCATATGACTCGGCCGGATAGGGTTCTATTCCGAGTTTGCTTAATTCTTTTAATGAATTCCTTCTAACCTCTTCTTGTTCAGTTAATTCTTTACTCATATAGCTGAAATATTTTTGCAAAGATAAATAATCAGGTCAATTATATTCAGGATTTCACAACGCTTAACAGCGTGGGTTATTCTCGGAATTATGAGGTTTTGTTGGTCGTTTTTAGCAATAAGAACCAAATTGATCTGAAAAACCATGATGAGGCAAGGGGGATATGTATTGAAGACTTGTTATTCTGGTCGAACCTGGAAAGGATGAAGAATCACTAAAATCTTCAGGTTTATTTCCGGAACTCAGTGAAAAAGAAATAAAACCTCCCAACGGTACGTTATAAGATACGTACGTTTATAAGCACTTAATAAATAAAAAATGAAAGTAGCAAATTACACAGAATTCAGGACGCAACTAAAACAATTTCTTGATGATGTTGAACAAAACAACGAAACACTGATCATTAAAAGAGGAAATGGTCAGGGGGCTGTAATGGTATCCATGGATGAATATAACTCGATTATGGAAACTATGCATCTATTTAGCTCAAAGAAAAATGCCGATAGGCTATACGCGTCAATAGAGCAAATGAAAAAAGGAAATTCAAGTAAGAGAAGATTAATTGAAGACTAATGGAAATAAGATTTTCCTCAAATGCATGGGATGATTATATTTCTTGGCAAACAACCGATAAGCGAATCCTCAGAAAAATGAATGAGTTGATAAAGGATATTCAAAGAACTCCCTACGAAGGTAAAGGTAAACCAGAGCCATTAAAATATGACTTAAGTGGCTTATGGGCCCGTAGAATTGACCGTGAACACAGGCTAGTCTACAGTATTGAAAACGATGAAGTTTTGATCTATAGCTGCAAATTTCATTACGATAAATAATACCTCTCTTTAAATTTCACATACCCGCATATTTCCACGTCGCCGCTGCATGAACTGCCATGCTATCGATTAGAGGAATTTCAGTATCATCGGGTTTTATGAGCAGCCCTAACTCCGTGCAGCCAAGTATAACAGCATCGGGTTGGAGCTTTCCGATAATGCTTTTTACTTTTTCCTTCGAAGATTGGTTTATCTTTCCATAAACCAGTTCCTCAAAGATGATGCGGTGAATAATATCCTGCTCATCAATTTCCGGAACTTCCAAGCATAATCCATCATCTCTGATCCTGTCGTGGTATATACCGGATTGCATGGTCAGCCTGGTCCCAAGTAATAGCAATTGTTTAAACCCATTACTGGTGGCATAATTCAGTACTGAATCAACAATATGAAGAACGGGAAACTCCCTGTCAGTTTTTAAGCGGTTAAAGATGATGTGGGTGGTATTGGAAGCAATAACGGTAAACTCAGCCCCGGCCGTCTTCAATTGATGAATAGCCTCCTGTATATAAGCAGCATAGCTTTCCCAATCCTTTTCTAATTGGAAATGCCTGACCTTTTCAAAATCAACACTATTGATAAAGATCTCGGGATAAGCCTTGCCGGGATAATTCTTTTGATGCAAATGGATGATGTGTTTATAAAACTCAGCCGTCGATTCCGGGCTTACTCCACCGATTATCCCTATGCGTTTGTAGAGCCTCATTGCAACACAGTATGTAAAATTTGATGCGATTTAATTTCTTTAAGCGATGGCAAATGAAGCCGGTAGTATTCAACCAGCTTATCGAGCACTTTTCTCCGTTGCCCGGTGGTAAGCTTAATTGCAGAAGGGTTTTCAAAACTTGCCGAAACCAACTGATCAAGTATTTCACTTTCTGGCGAATCCATATAATGGGGATGGCCTGGAACAAAATCGTAATAGAGTCCTTCCTGCAGGTCGAAGTAGGGTGCTTGCTTCGAATAATGCCCGCCGGGAAAGAAACCCAAAAAGCGGCTAAGCTTAACCAGGAACAATAAATGAAAGTCGTTTACAAATTCGTGATATTCATCAAGGTAAATGATGGCATGGTAAAGGAAATTAAAAAGCTGGGGATTGGGTTCTTCTTCCTGTATGGACCGGTAGATGATCTCATTCAGGAACATGGCTATGCTACTTTTGGCAACATCAAATGGAATGGACTTGAACTGGTAGTCATACCTAATTTCCTTAATATTTTGCAGGTTGGATTTCTCTTTATAATAAACCACCAGGTCGACCAGGGTAAGATGCTGAAGCATATTGGATTTCACCTTCGACTTTTGTTTTCGCACGCCGCGCAATAAGTATGATTGCAGACCAATTTGTTCGGTATATATCCTTACAATTACACTGGTATCGGAATATTTAATGGTATGAAGTACAATTCCACGGGTCTTTTGCAGCATTGCCTGGTTATGTTGATGGTCTATTTAAACATCAGCAGCTTGGTTGCCAGGGTTTCCGATCCATCATTGTTACTGGTAAAAATAAGATAAACTCCTGTGCTCACGCGCTTTCCATCGAGGTTTTTCCCATCCCAAACGGCCTGCCCGCCTTCCGCAACGGTCTCATATACTACATTACCGCTAATGTCAGTAATCTTTACATCGGCATTTCGCACCAATCCTCTTATGGCTATGGTACCGTTATATCCCGATCTAACCGGATTAGGGTAGGCATATACCTCTTCAAATGTTGGGGGAGGTGTTGTTGCTACCGACTTATAGGAAATAATACCTTCGGCAGTACCAAAAAACACTTCACCGTCCTCAGTAATGGCTATATCGGTTATAGAATTTGATAACAACGGGCTGTTCTCTGTAGTAAAGTGATGAATTTCCTCCGTACCGTCTTCCGACATATAAAACACCCCTGCCCGATCGGTTCCAAACCACTTTTTGTTGGCCCCGTCAACTGTAATACAGGTCACAGCTTCGGTTTCGAGCAAGTATTGTACATACCCATCCTGTTCCACCAATATGCGCTGGGCATCATAATTACCGCCTGTAAATACATTTCCGGGCGAATAAACCACAGCGACACCCTCGTCAGTCCCTACCCATAGTTCACCATCCTGATCGACAGCATGGCTAAGAATAAGAGCACCGGGCAGGTTACCGTTACCGGCATTGCCGGTAAGTTTTCGAACATAATCATCGGCGCTGTTTTCAAGGGTATTGTTATGGTTAAAAACCAATAAGCCATGATCACGAAGCAGAATCCATTGCTGACCGTAATCATCAATAACCAATTCGCCTGCTTCAATTCCACTATAGGAAGACCCTAAGTTAAAGGAATGCCATGTTCCATCGGGTTCCCGGGCTGATAATATGTCGGGGGCTGATGAATTGGTCACCCAAAGATTACCTTCCGAATCGAACTCCAAACCGCCTGTTGCCAGCCAGTCTTCACGAAGCACATGGCTTTGCAGGGTGCTGTTTTCTTCATTGTAAATAGTAACTAGTTCGCCTTCACTGAATTCAAAAAGGTCATAACCCCAGGTTCCCACAAAAACATGGCTCTTATCCGCCGGATCAACAGCCACTGTTATCACATCGCGAACCGTATCGAGTGCAGGCAAGTTGTTTTTATCAAATGTATTCCAACTGCCCTCAGTAAATCTGTGGATCATACCCTCCTTATAATTATTGATCCAGGACACATTTCGTCCGCCAGGCGCTACCCATATCTCTTTGCCGGCAGCATCCATCGTAAAAATATCGGGGTCGGTTGGGCCATTGGGAATGATTTTTTCAAAAGTCCAGGCGTTATCCCAATTCTTTACCATCCCATAATCCCTGTCGGCTATCCATACATTCTCATCCTTATCAACAATGGCATCATTGGCATCAACCGGTTGACCTTCCTCATACCTATAGAGGTGCAGTGTGCGGTTATCATTTTTATCATAAAGATCAACAAAACCAAAGGCTGAAATAACAAGCTTACCATGCTTAACACGCATGCTTCGCTTGGGCCGGTTATTAATTTGATCGGAATAACCCCATGCATCGCCTTGCTGTATTAAAACCGTATCGGTGTTATAAACATCCCCTTCCTTATTCACATAGACCTTATTATTATAATAAGTAATCAGATTATACGTCTCATTGGGTTCATTAATAACCGTATCCTTATGCCAGGCTTCAAAATTGGCCAGGTTGGGGTGATCAATGGAGGCCGAATATATACCCTGTGCTGTTGCCGCATATAGTAATCCGTTCTCACGATCATAAGTCATATCCATCACATTAATCTTATTTCCCTGCGGCCCTATATAATAGGTGTCGTGTATCTCTTCCCTGTCGGTATCGAGCACCACTATCCCAAAACCGCATGACAAGTAAGCATATTGATCGATGAACATTATATTGTTGATGGTCTTATTCCCAAGAATAGACTTCCGCTCGATATCCGAAATATTGATGATGGTATTACCTTTTATTACATCGAGATTGGTGTTGGAATAGGCAATTAATATAGATTCATTGTATTCATTATACCTAATGGTACTAATGCCAACATCCGACAGGCCGGAGATTTTTGTGAGGCGCTGCACACTGTTATCGGACTTATTATAGTAAAACAAGCTGTAGGGAGTTGCTGCATAAATTTTTTCCCCGACTTCGGTTACGGCCACAGTCCTGTTATACGGAAGATGATCGCGCCACTCACCAATGCCAATATCCTGAGCCCTGGATTGCATCGATGTGATCATTAAGAAGAAAGTGATTAGCAGTAGTTGCGATAGGGTGTTGCTTTTTTTCATCATGAATTGATTTTAATCAATACAACTACAACTCTATTAAGTACAAATTATTGTTTTGGACTCCCATGCTGACCATGGTTTTGCAGCGGTTTGCCTATAATTGCCTTACCTTATAACCCCGCTCAAGCATTATACTATGTTTTATCCTAAACAAACAATATGTTCACCATTATGTAGTTTTGAAAATTCGGGCTTGTAATCGCTAAGAAAACGAATTCCATCACAATTATTATGGGTGGAAGCAGGGATAAAACAAACAACATTTGTTAAAAGCTGAATAGCGGGAATTTGAACACCATTATCAAATATATTGTTTATTAGTATATATTTGATTATTTTTACGCAAGTGATAGCCTGATATAAAGAAGTTGAGCAAAAGGGGTAGCAACAATGGTCTATTATTCAAATGAAGCCATAATAGAAGGAATTCGACTCAAGAGTGATCTTATTATCACTCACATCTATGATGAGATGTTTCCCTCGATAAGGTCGCTGGTGGAAGAAAATTCCGGACACACTGCCGATGCGGAGGATATATTCCAGGAAGCCATGATCATTCTTTATCATAAGGTAAAAAACGACGACATAATCCTGAACTGCTCATTTAAAACATACCTTTATTCCATCTGTAAAAACCTTTGGCTGCAACGCTTAGGCAAGAAAAACGGTCATAACATCACTAATTTCGAAGATATCAATGAGGAGCTCGAAATCGACAATGAAACCTTAAACTATCTACAGGAAATTGAAGACGATCAGGAAAAATTCCGGCTCTTCCAGGCCAATTTCTTAAGCATGCCCAAAGATTGTCAGAAAGTGCTGCAGCTTTATTTCAAAAAGTACTCGCATCGTGAAATTGCCGAAATTATGGGGTACCGCTCCGAAAAGTACGCTAAAACCCGTAAATTCTTGTGTAAGGAAAAGTTGAAAGAAGCGATCATCAAACATGAACAGAATTCAAAAGCCGATAAAGTTCCCTAAGACCAATTTCGATATCTAATGCTTTTGCAGGATTTTCATTTTACTAAATAGCAGCATGGCAGGTTAAACATCCCTTATTAATCCATCTTTTTCTTGTCATCCTTTCCCCAGTTTATAATAAATTCACCTTTTTCCTGTTTTTGGCGCTTTTCGCGTTCATTTTGCCGTTTTGCCCGGGTGGCCGAGTCACCGGTAATCCATTCAAATTCCTTATTAAAAGCTTCTTTTATATCCCTTTTTTCCTCTTTGATATCTTCGGCAATCTTTTGCTTTAAACCTTCCTTATCATATTTCAAGTATGGTTGGTCCACTGTTCCCGAAAGACGCAGGAAAACTTTTGTCCGGCCCAGGCCATCGTCTTCTATCCGTCCGAATTTACTGATTTCTTTTCGTTCCTTTCCCGGTTGCAGGATTTCCGAAAGCAATACCCTGAAACGGTAATCAATGGTATTATCAAAACCATGTGTACCGCGCACATTAAAATCGGCTGTGCTCGAGTGCACCGACATTGATGGAATGCTCACCACCTTGTTGTATATATGCACCGTATTTTCGAGGGTGGAAAAGCGAACCCGGTCGAGGTTGCTTTTTGGAAAATATTTGGACAGGTATTGAAGCGGGCTGTACTTAATCAGTTCACCACCGGTAACACTTAAATCGGCTTTTGTAATAACCGAAGCAGGCTTTATCTCGAGCGTGGGGCTCCAGTTGGCATAAAAATCAACCCGGGCATCAACAGTGCCCTTTAAGTTTTTATGGGTCAGGCTTTCCTGGTTAAAATCGCCAAATTGGTAAAAAAGCTGATGCAAATCCACTTGTTGAAAAACCGCATGGCTGGAGGTACTTATTATCTCTTCCTGCCGGGTATTTATCGATCCCCCGCCTTTTACCGTACCATTCATAGTATTCATAACCAGTTTATCAACCCGCATGGCTTTATCGCGAAACCGGATATTAGCTTTTACTTCATCGGCCCTGAATTTTCCAAAATACATTTCATCAATAGCTAAGTCGACATCACCCAAAAACCAACCTGGCATGCTGAACTTTCGGCCGGTTTTTGAATCGCGGGTAAAGTCCAGAAATTTATCCCAGGTAATTTTCCCGGCTTTTACATCAGCCACTAACTCCAGTTTTTCATCATCAACTAAGGTAAACGCCAGGGCATTTTTCAACCGGCCTTTTGCGCTTATGCCCATCCCGGCAACTTTGGCTTCAAATTCGGTAATATCCAAGTTATTATTATCCAAAGAGGCCAATGTGTTAATGCCCGAAAAATCAAGCGGATGCCCCTTAATGCCAAAGCTTCCATTAAGTATGTTGAGCTTACCGCTTGTATTACCATGAATAAGATCGGAGGCCTTTACACCCTCAGCGGCATCATATAGAAATTGGGAAGCCACATCAATTATATAAGTTCCCCTGATGTTCTCAAATGCACCGGGGACAAAAAAGGCTGCTATGTCACTGGTTTTTCCCTCTCCGTGTACTTTCAAACCAATTAAGGGATTGCTAAAACCGGTTATCCTTATTTCGCCATTCAGATCACTCTCACCAAATGAGGCTGTGAAAGAAGGTATATCAATAACCGGCCTGCTTTGCCGGTTTATAAAAGTTTCGCTATATGATCCTTTTAAAGAGACATTTTCGAGTTGTTGAGGTAACTTGCCGCCGCTTATCCTGGCCCTATTTATGGCAAAAATAACCTGCACTTCCTCCAATCCCTGATTATGTGAGCTCCCGGAAAATTCTGCTTTGACCTTAGATGGACCTTTGATCCGATAGGGTTTAAATATATCCTGAACAGTGGGCGGCATAAGCTCGAAGTAATTCTTCCAGGCCTGTCTTTCACCCTCAATCGTGATTTTGTAAGCGGAAGGTTTAATTCGGGCGGTTGCCCTGGCAGAAAAATCTCCTGCACGTAACTCTTCTGCCTTAATGCGGAAGCGCTTAAACCCTTCGGTCATCTTCACCTCCATATCTGCAAAGAACTGCATATTATTCAGGAAAAACAGCCCATGCGGTAAACTTTCCGGTACTACATTACCCACCAGCTTAATGGTGCCTTCCCCCGGCTCGATCTTACCTGTTAAAAGAACATCTTTACAAAGGATATTCAAAGCTGGTTGATCTTTGTCCAAATAGGTAATCAGCACATTTTGAAGGTCGATGTACCGTAAGTTGACTAAAATATTTTTGCCTTGCTGCTTAGCGGCTCCCTCATAGCCGGCAAATACCTGCTCATCCAGCATGATCTCAGCATCGCGCAGGGCTAGCCTTTTCAGGTTATAGGAACCCATAAGCACATCGATGGGATTAAACAATATTGAAAATTGCCTTGCTTTTATAAAAGGCTCGCTGCCCTTATCCAAGCCTGACTTCATGCTTTCCATGTCCAGTGAAACAAACGGAAAATGCTGCCACACATTCGTCTCGATCTGCTGAGCTTGAATGGTAATATTCAACTCCTTGTTTACGGCCGAAAGAAGTATTTGCTTGATCTGATCGCGGAACACCCAAAAACCGGCAATCAAAACCGCGAGCAGAATGAGGGATGTAATGAAAAAGTATTTTCCTATATTTCGGATCTTGTTTTTTCGGATATGTTTCACGTTCATGCTCATCCGGTGAATTAAAAATAGTTCGATATTTCGAATCACTATTGTCCGGGGAAAATGTATTAAGCAAGGAGATTCTCTACCTGTTCGGCAGACAGGCTCGCTTCATGCCGATCCCGATAGCCATCAGCCATTTTTCAGGGGCAATTTATTTTAGTATTTGGGTTATCGGAATTGAAAGTCAAGTTTGTAATTATACATCCAGGGGATACGTGGATCAATACCCTCACTGACCAATTGACGCGGTAAATTG
>JAIPAP010000077.1 GCA_021740045.1 Bacteroidales bacterium | reverse complement strand
TAAAACCTAAAAGTTGAGATCATCCTGCGGGTTAAGGGCACGGATTACAAATCCGCGCCAGCTGAGATTAAGGGGAAGGTGAAGGGGTTGGGGAGAATGGAGATTGCAGAATGGAGATTGGAGTTCTGATAGCCATCGGGAGGAGAAGGCATGGAGCGTGGGGCTTGGTGCATGGTGCATAAAGTATGGTGTATGATGTATGGTGTCATCGGCAGATACACTTTAGTGCCTGCAAATAGGGTTAAGCGTTAATTCGCGTTCGATTCGCGGAAATTCGCGGACTATATAATACTTTAAAACCATGGATGAATCAGAAAGACTGGCAGTAGCTTCCTAAAACACTTTTTGCTATAGCTGCATTGTTTCTCTTTTGCTAAGCACTGAAAAGCCCTCCCTTCCAAAGGGAGGGTTGGGTGGGTTTAAAGCGTAGAAGAAAATAAGAGGTGAAATATAAGTGGTGAATGATGAGTGATGGAATTTAGCGGAAATTCGCGTTCGATTCGCGGAAATTCGCGGACTACTTTAAGTCGAGATATAAATTGCAAACCTTTTGAGTCCATATAACCCGCTGGATGTTAAGAACTTGGAACTTGAAACCTAGAACTTGGAACTTTAAATTTGAAACCATAACCTTAATTCAGAACCAGTCCCTCAGTCTCTCAGTCTCTCAGTCACTCAGTCACTAAGTCCCTCAGTCACCAAGTCTCTCAGTCACTAAGTCTCCACAAACCCCAAAAACTCTTGGCTTGCTACGGCTGTTATACTCCGACCACATGCTGAGGGTGTAGGCGCCGCTGTCGTGTATGATGAGGTAATCGCCCTCTTCTATGGGCGGCAGGTAGACATTGCGCTCTAACATATCGCCTGCAAAGCAAAGAGGGCCGGCAACCACCCAGGATTCTTCGGGTTCCTGGGTTTTGATCCTGCCGGTTTGATCCGCCACACTGATCTCATGGTGCCATTGCCCGGGATGATAAGCTTCGCGGATAAACATATTGGCCCCCACATGGATCATGGCGGTATTGGCACTCTTATGGCGCTTTACATACTCCACACGGCTTACGGCAAAACCGGCATTGGTATGCACATAGCGCCCGAATTCGGTGATGAGCTGAAAACGGCCGTCAAACAGCTCAGGACAAGTTTTGCGGATCATATCACTGTATTCCTGCATGCTAATGGGCGGCCGGTTGCGGTAATAGGAAACAGGCAAACCACCGCCCATATCAAAAATACGGATACGATGGTTGAAACCTCGTTGTTCCAATTCATCATTGATCTCACAGACCAGTTCAAACACCTTGCAGATACCATTCCCCAGCATCACCGGGTCGCACCCCTGTGAGCCCACATGGAGGTGTATGGCATTAAGCCAGGGATAGCGGCAATAGGCTTCGATGATCTTTTGGCGGTTCTCCTTCAGGGGTTCGCCAAATTTGGAATATTCCCCCGAAACGCTGGTGATGGCGATAGTGCCCACCCCCACCTGTGGGTTGATGCGTAAACCGATGTTGCTTTTGCTCGACATCTTTTGCAGGGTCTTATCGATTCGCTCCAGCTCCATCAGATTGTCGGCATTGAGGTGAATGCTTTGTTGCAGAGCAAATTCAATTTCCTGCCGGGACTTTACCGGAGAATCGAATACGATCTTATCCGGACTATAGCCACTTTGCCGGGCAATTTCCAACTCCCCCACCGAAGCTGCCTCCAAACCGATGCCCGTATCGTTGAGATATGATAAAATGCTGGGATTGGAATTGGCCTTAACGGCAATGGCGTGTAGGGTAGTCTTGGGAAAGGCCGCTATCATGGCATCGACTTTCTCACGTAAATAGGGTAAATCATAGACCAGGAAAGCTGCATCACGCTCGCGATCGATCTTCCCGCTTTGTAATACAGTACTTAACAATTCTTCTACCCGTTCATCCGGCAGCCGGTAGCTCATAGTTGTGTGTTTTATGGTGCGTTAATGCAAAGGTAAGGTTAATGAGGAAATTCCGGGTTGCGGAAATCAGAATGCAGGGTGCAGGGAGCATAGGGCTAAGGGCATAGGGCATAGGGTTGAGGGCAGGGAGCTAAGAGTAGGGAGCTAAGAGCATGGAGCACACGAAATCCGAAATCCGAAATCCGAAACAGGCTCGAATAACCTCTATATTCTTAGTTCATATACTCCTTATATGCCACCCTTTAAAAACTTTCAACCTCTTTCATTGATTTGTCGGGATGAATTCTTAGTTTTGTGGATTAGGAAAAAATGAACAGGGTTTCGGAGAACCTTGATCCTGGTTATCGTGTTACTTAAAATGTTTGGCAGTAATTTTTAAGGTTGATGCTGCCGAATTCGGAGCGGTAAGCAGGGTGTGACATACATATTAACCCGGAGTAAGTAAGCTTTACTCATACGAACTTGTTGATATCAAACGCACTGCTGCTGCCGTTCTTTACTCGAAACACATTGATGAATAAAGCTTTATAAGTTGATTATCAATGCTATAAAACATATGTACTTTTTTAGATTCGTATACAATTTATAACGGGGTTTCAGAGTTAATTTATTGATGATGAAGGAGAACAATACACTTACCTTACCGGACCAATTTCAACATTCGGTAAGACTTCACGAAAACCAACCGGCACTGGGGATTGTAGGAGAAAAAGCCAAAACGTACCGGGAAATTAACAGCGATATCCAGGCTTTAATGGCTTGGCTGGAAAAGCTTGGCATAAACCAGGGCGACAAAGTAGCCATTCTCAGTAGCAATATGCCCAATTGGGGCATCGCCTATTATGCCATCAGCTTTATGGGAGCGGTAGTAGTACCGCTATTACCCGATTTTAGCAAGATAGAGATCGAAAACATCCTGAACCACTCCGAAGCCAGGGCAGTTTTTGTTTCCGAAGGCCTCAACAACAAGCTTGAGGCGGTTGAAAGCGCTTACCTCAAATACCGGATTGCCATTGAGGATTTTAACCTTTTAAATGAAAATAGAGATGAATTGCCCCGTTTCGAGCCTGATGCAAAGGCAATAACCAATCCGAATGTAAAAGAAGATGATCTGGCAGCCATCATATACACGTCCGGCACCACCGGCAAATCGAAAGGTGTAATGCTCTCCCATAAGAACATCACCTTTACGGCTATTCAAACATTGAACATCCAACCTGTTCACGCTGAGGACAGGTTCCTGTCCATACTGCCCCTTTCGCATACCTATGAAAATACCCTGGGCTTTATCCTGCCCACCCTTTGCGGTGCCTCGGTTTATTATCTTTCGAAGTCGCCAACACCAAATGTACTTTTACCGGCCCTAAAAAAAATACGGCCCACACTGATGCTTTCCGTTCCCCTGATCATTGAAAAAATATACCGGAATAAGATATTACCCGGCTTAACCGGTAAATGGCCCATGCGTATGTTATATCGCCTGCCGGCTATGCGGAAAAAACTAAATCGCCTGGCTGGTAAGAAACTTTATAAGACTTTTGGCGGACAATTGAAATTTTTCGGTATCGGGGGCGCCAAGCTCGACCCTGTAGTGGAAAAGTTCCTGAAAGAAGCCCGTTTCCCTTATGCCATCGGTTACGGATTAACCGAAACCGCTCCCTTGCTGGCCGGTGTAAATCCACAAAACACGGAAGTGGGTACTACGGGACCGGCTTTAAAAGGTGTGGAACTTAAAATACATAAGCCCGATCCGGATACCGGCGAGGGTGAGATATGGGCAAAAGGTCCCAATGTAATGCAGGGCTACTATAAAGACCCCGTTATTACCCGAGAGGTGCTTACCGAGGATGGTTGGTTCAAAACCGGCGATTTGGGAGTATTTGATAAAAAGAATTTCCTTTATATACGAGGAAGATTAAAAAATATGATCCTGGCCGAAAACGGCGAAAACATCTATCCCGAAGATATCGAATCAGTGATCAACAATTTCAGGCATGTGGTGGAATCCATTGTTATACAGAAGAAGGGGAAACTGGTAGCCCTGGTGTACTTTAACAAGGAGGAAATCGAACACCAATACCAGGAACTTAAATCCGACATCACTAATTACTTCGACCAAAAAACCGAAGAGCTCCGTAGCGAACTACAGGAATACATCAATTCCAGGGTGAACCGCTTTTCAAGGGTGCAAGCCGTAATGGTCCATACCGATCCCTTTGAAAAAACCGCCACCCATAAGATCAAGCGGTTTTTGTACATGTAAGCTTTTCAAGGGTGTGCAACAGGGCTCAAATGACCTAAGCATCAATATATTGTAATCTTCGCTGTATTAAACGGTGGCCGTGGCACAGACCATAAGATTATGTTGAACCTATAAGAATTTCCTTTTAAAACAATATTCATTCAGACCGGTTGATGATGTAGAAATTATTCCACACAAACTTTTCCCTGTTATACCTTGTTATCTATTTATCAATTATTCGCGTCGGTATACTTGGAATTATACCGATTGGCATGAAATTCGGTAAAACAGATGACAAGATAATCCAGCATGGTATTTAGAAGGAAAAGAAAATACAGGGAAAAAATCATAAAGCGTTCCATTTGGCAACAACTCCCCGAAGAATCGCAAAACTTTTTCATTGAAACGGCCAACATCCTGCGTTTTGCGGGGCAGTTCTTTGTGGAATTGGTAACTCCCCCCTATGAACACAAGGAGATGATCCGTCAAACTTATGAGATCGGTTACCGGACGCTGGCGCTGGTATCGATAACCGGTTTCATTTTAGGGCTGGTGTTAACCTTGCAATCGCGCCCGATTATGATCGCTTTCGGCGCTGAATCCATGTTACCGTCAATGGTGAGTATTTCGGTAATCAGGGAAGTGGGACCGGTGATCACGGCACTCATATGCGCCGGGAAGATCGGTTCAAGCATTGGAGCAGAGCTTGGTTCCATGCGCGTTACCGAGCAAATAGATGCCATGGATGTTTCGGGAACACGGCCTATTAATTACGTGGTGGCCACCCGCGTAATCGCTACCACATTAATGGTCCCTATCCTGGTTTTTTATGCTGATGCCCTGGCATTATTAGGATCATATGTTGCTCTTAACCTCAACAGTGAAATGACTATAAGCCTTTTTTTAAATAAAGTACTTGGATCATTGGGCTTTATGGATGTAATCCCGGCCACGATCAAAACGGTATTTTTTGGTTTTGCCATCGGCCTGATCGGGACCTACAAAGGTTACTATTCGGGCAGAGGCACACAGGGTGTGGGAAAAGCCGCCAATACGGCTGTTGTAACTTCATCACTGATCATTTTTATAATCGACCTGCTGGCCGTGCAGGTCTCCAATTTGTTGATGTATTAAAGTTATGAACGATAAGAACGACGAATACATAGTTGATATCAAAAATCTGCACAAACGGTTCGACGACCGCATTGTGCTCGACAATGTGAGCCTGCGGGTTGCACATGGCGAAAATGTAGCCGTGGTCGGAAGATCGGGTGTGGGTAAATCGGTTCTTTTAAAATGCATGGTTCGGTTGCTGAAACCGGAAGTTGATAAGATGACTATTTTGGGACAAAATGTACCTGTATTAAACAAAAATGATTTAAACCATCTTCGTCAGCGTATTGGTTTCTTGTTTCAGGGGGGCGCCTTGTATGATTCGATGACGGTAAGGGATAACCTGTCATTTCCGGTTCGTCGCACGCTTATCTCAAAAAATAAACAAGAGGTTAACCGCATGGTGGAAGAAGCTCTCGATCATGTTGAACTACTGGATGCAATTGACAAATACCCCGAAGAACTGTCGGGGGGCATGAAAAAAAGAGTAGGCCTGGCCCGCACTTTGATCCTTAATCCGGATATTATCCTGTATGATGAACCTACCACCGGCCTCGATCCCATTACGTCGCGAAACATCAGCAACCTGATCCTTCGAATACAGAAGGAATTTCAAACCACGTCCATTATTGTTACCCACGATTTGACCTGCACCAAGATCACCGCAAACAATATCGTGGTGCTCCAGGATGGACGATTTATAGAAAAAGGAACATTTGATGATATGAAAAACTCGGACCAGGAATTTGTCCGTGATTTTTTTCAATAAAAGGAGGTGTTATGAAAGAAAATCTGATCAAAAACATACGCTTGGGATTTTTTATCATTGTAGGATTGATTCTCTTTATCCTGGCTATTTATTACCTGGGCAGCCAAAAAAACCTGTTTGGCTCCCGTATTGAAATAGGTGCCCGGTTCCATAACGTGGAAGGATTAAGAGTTGGCAATAACGTGCTGTTATCGGGGATCAATGTAGGTAATGTTAAATCGATCAACATTATTAACGACAGCACCATACGGGTCGATTTGCTCATTGATAAGGATGTGCAGGGTTTCATTAAAAAAGATTCAAAGGTTTCCATAGGTTCAGCAGGCTTATTAGGTGATAAAAATGTATATATTTCCTATGGCTCGCCAAATGCTCAAATGGTGGAGGAAGGCGATGTACTGCCCACAGCCACCACAGCATCTATGGATGATATGTTTTCACAGGTAAAAGAAACCAGTATGCGGGCAAATCAAATTGCCAAAGACCTATCGAGCATACTTTCGAAAATCAATAAAGGAAAAGGGGACCTTGGCAAGATATTGCATGATACTGTTCTCTACCATCAGCTTTCAACAGCCACCTCTAATCTGAGAAGAGCCTCTGAAGAGGTGGATGAGATTAGTACCAACATCAGCGATATTTCACAAAAAATCAACAAGGGTGAAGGTGACATAGCTCGTTTATTAAACGATACCACCATAACTGCCCAGTTTCACAAAACCCTGAGCGAAATGGACACCGCTTCGGTTCACTTAAAATCCTTTACACAGGATCTTAATCAAAGCCAGGGATTGGTTAACAAGCTGATTCGCGATACTACCTTTGCACATAAGGTCGATTCATCGGTTAATAATTTCAACCAGGCTGCCAAAACCGTTAACGGCAAGCTTGGGCAGCTCAAGGATAATTGGCTGGTAAATCTGTTTTTCGATGTGAAAAGCGATACAACCGGATCAGCAAAAGACAACTAATGTGTTAATAGCCGGATAGGTTCCGGCCGGCCCATTTTCCGGGAAGTTAATTCATGATCCTGCAGAGGAAGCTATTGATAAATAATACACCTTTTTATTCTTCATCTTCTTCAAAATGTTCCTCCCACCGGTGCCGGGAAATCCGCACGGTGCGCTCCGCATATGAAGCTGCGGTGACTGTTTTTCCAAACCCGTCGGCATATTCCTTGGTGAAAGCAGCGCCAAATAAAAATACCAGGCTGGAATAAGCCACCCAGATCAATATGAGAATGACCGAACCTGCTGCCCCATAGGCGGAGCCTGGATTACTCTGACCAATGTAATAGCCGATAACGAACTTACCCAGGTTGAACAATACCGAAGTTATGAGGGCGCCTATCCACAAGTCACGCCAGCGAACGTTTCCATCGGGCAACACTTTGAGAATGGCCGTGAACAGCAGGCCCAAGATTAACACTGAAAAGGCAATATCGATGGTAAAAAAGATCACCTTGCCCACAGTCTGGAAATACTCCATCAGGAAATCGGACAACACATAGATGAGTGATGAAAGAATTAAGGTGGCGATCATGATCATTCCCAGCAGGAAAATCATCAGCAATGAAAAAGCACGGCTTATCAGCAGCTTGAGGATTGCCTTTTGAGGTTGTACCCGGATTCCCCAGATATGATTCAGGGCTCGCTGTAATTGCATGAATACTGCCGTAGCTGAGAAAATAAGCGCCCCTATACCTACTACTGTGGCCCATACGGTATTGGTGCTAAACTGGGCTTTCATGATCATTTGCGAAACCTGGTAGGCCGCTTGCGTTCCCACAAAATCTTCAATCTGTGAAGTGATCTCCCCGTGGATGGCTTCTTCACCGTAAAAATACCCGGCCGTTTTAAAAATGATCAACAGCAAAGCTGGCAAGCTGATTATGGAATAATAAGAAATAGCCGCACTCAGGGTCCATGGATCATTTCGCGTCCAGGTTTCGGTTGTATCGCGCAATAGCCCAAAAACATTCCTTCCTGCCCGCTTGATCTTTCGCTTTTTCATCATTGCTTACACATTTTTTATACCTGCTTCTAACCTTTTTGCTGACCCAATTCCACTTGATATCTAAACTTATAAACCCCCGTTTTTGTTCCCTTTTAGTGGCACAGACTTTGACATAAGTGAAGCCATAATATCAATACAGGAAATTATCGGAAAAGGAAAGAAAAATATCAGAAAAGCCGTAAAGGTATTAATTTGGATAATCGTGGGACTCGCTGGCCTGTTGGTGGTAATTTCCATATTGCTTCGCCTTCACCCGGTGCAGAATTATGCCGCACAAAAAGCGGTGAATTATTTACGAAACAAGACCAACACGGAAATCAAGCTAGACAAAATAGCTGTTACCCTTCCGGATGAAGTCACTTTAGAAGGTATTTATTTTGAGGACATGCAACAGGACACCTTGTTGTATACCCGCCAAATTACCGCTGATGTTAGCCTGTTTGAATTAATGCGGAATAACATCCACATCGATAAGCTTGCCATTAATGGACTATCGGGACAAATAAAACGAACATTACCCGATAGCACTTTCAACTTTAACTTTATAATCACTTCACTTACGGGGGATAAAAAACCCCAACCTCAACCGGATACAACCAAAAGAAAACCACCAGAAGTTTCGGTTGGCCGCATACAACTCTCGGAAATTAATGCCACTTTTTATGATGAAGTCGGTGGTGTTGAAGCCGGGATCAACCTGGGTGAACTGATCATCTCCATGGACGAAGTGAACCTGGCGGGAAAAAAGATACTCATCGATCATATTGATTTCAGTAATACCAAGGGTTATTTCAATATATTGAAATCTGTTGAAAGCGGCGACACTACCTCACCGGAATTTGCGTATCAGTTAGGACTTAAATCACTCGACTTTAAGGCGATCGGTTTCCGGATGCATAACAAACCCGATTCTACAAAAATGGCTTTAAATGTGGGAGCCCTGGAACTCCAAACCAACCAAATGGATTTCAAAAACAAGTACATCGATTTCGAGCAGTTCTCATTGGCGAAAAGCAGCTTTTCCTTATACCGGCATCAAGCGCCTGCAAAACTTCAAGATAGTAAAGCTCCAAAGCCATCTTCCTTAAGTGATGAAAGCACCGGCTGGACAGTTTTGGCAGAAACGTTGAAAATTGATGAAAGCGGTTTTTCCATGCATAATCAAAGCACTCCGGAAAAAGCCGGGCAACTTGACCCCGAACATTTGGAAATAAACCGGATAAACTCAAATCTTCAGAAAGTTTATTTCAATCCCGACAGCATAAGTGCCCGCATCGAAAACTTAACCATGGCAGAGCATAACGGTTTTGAGATCCGCCGGTTTAGAACCAATGTTCTATTTACCGATCAGCAAGCCCGGCTGGAGGATTTGAAACTGGAAACCACCCATAGCTTGATCCGGGAGTCTGTAAAGCTGGACTACCCTTCCCTGGCCTATTTTACAAAACACCCCCAAAGCGGTGAAATTGATATTCACCTCAAAAATGCTCAAATTGGTTTTGATGACCTGGCTTATTTTCAACCGGATATCATCGCGAACCTTCCGGTCAATACCAAGCGGGCCGGTCCATTAACCATCAACACCCGCATTAGCGGCAAGTTAAGTGATTTACAAATTGCTGCATTTGAAACCAAACTTGGAGATCACACCCGTATTAAGCTAAGCGGCAGCGCCCATGGATTACCGGAGATTGAAAATACGTTTATAGATTTAAACCTGGATACGGTATTTACCACGGCCACAGCCATACAGCAGATGATCATCGATACATTGATACCTTCGGGGATCACCATTCCCGATACCATTATGATGAGCGGTCGCTTTGAGGGAACCCTGGCCGATTTCTCATCGAAGGCAGACATTCAAACTTCATTGGGACAAATTGATGCAACAATGGTTATGAACCAACAAGGATTAGAGAACTCACCGCATTATAAAGGTTCCGTTAATATGAGCGAAATGCAGTTGGGAACCCTCCTTCAACAACCCGGGAATTTCGGGGCACTTTCCATGCAGCTTAATTTTGATGGTTCGGGCATGCAAACCCGGGATATGAATGCTCATGTTGATGCCACCATTTCCAGGGCTGAATTCAACCGATATACCTATAGCAACATAACCCTGGCAGGTAATTATCAAAATTCCCGCATAAAGGGTAATCTTCAGATTGAAGACAGCAATATCGTGGTATCCATCAATGGACTTTACCGGCATGATACCCTTAATCCACGATATAAGGCCACGATTAATGTTGAAGCAGCCAACCTGCAGGCTATCAACCTAACCGAAAAAGACACCCGGGTGAAAGGCATGATCAAGTCCGATTTTTCAGGCAGCACGCTTCAAAACCTGAATGGCGAAGTAGCTATTTACAATACACTCATCGTCCATCAAAAGCAGCTTTACCCGGTGGATTCGTTACTGATGGTTTCCCTGAACGAAAAAGGCCAATCGCGCCTTACGGTGGATTCGAAATTCTTGCAAGCCGAATTCGAGGGTAATATTCCCCTCAATGCAGTACCCAACACCTTGCAATATCATTTCGATGAATATCTTGCCGAACGTAAAATACAGAGGGAAGATCTACCTCCCCAATCGTTTACCTTTAAAATTGAATTATTATCCTCCGATCTGTTGGAAGATATCTTTATACCCGGACTAAACACCCTGGAAACCGGCATTATTGAGGGAAAATACAACAGCGATGAAAAGAAGCTTGACATTACGGCCGATATCCCCTATTTGAATTATAAGGGAAATATCATCGACAGCCTGAACCTGTATGTAAAATCGGGCTCCTCAAACCTCAACGCCGGCATAACGGTGGAACAGTTGGAAGCGGGACCGGTTTCAGTGAACCGTATCGGTTTTAATTCCACCATTAAAAACGACAGCCTGTACATGAATTATAGCCTCAAAAATGAAGCAGAAGAAACCATTTATCTGATCGGGGGTAATCTGATAAAAAACAACAACGCCTATGTGTTTTCATTAACTCCGGGTAAGCTGCTGCTTGATTCCACTTCCTGGGATATTCCACCGGATAATTTCATCCGATTCCGCGAAGGTTACATGCAGGCTAAGAACCTAAATATTTCCAAAGCAGATCAGGAAATTGCTTTCATCACATCTGATACCGATTCAATTGCCACTTTTAATTTCAAGGATTTTCCGCTGGCTGCATTTCTGAACATGCTAAAAACCGACTATCAGCAATCGCTGGTGAATGGTTCACTTTCCGGAAATTTAAGGATCAGTCAGAAAACGCGAGGAGGACTGCTGGAATCGGATATGGAACTTAAATCCATGAGAGTGATTGGGGAAAGCCTGGGCGACATGAACCTGAAAGTCAACAGGCGGAATCGAAATACGTATTCACTCCGGGCATCCTTAAAAGGAAATAATGACCTCACCCTGCGCGGAGATTATCAACTAGCCGAACCCGCCCAAATTGACCTTGAAACTGATATTGGCCGCCTTAACCTGGCTGCTGCCCGGCCTTTTACTTACCGCTATCTCGATAACCTGCAAGGGAACCTTTCGGGAAACATCACCATAAAAGGAAAAACTGCCTCGCCCACCATAAATGGAGACATAAGCTTTAACAACACCCGGTTTTTTGTAAAATCCCTGGGGAATACATTCAGCCTTAACAAAGAAACTGTTGTTTTTGATAATCAATCCATCGATTTTGAATCTTTTGTAATCAAGGATAAAGAGGGACAACCTTTGGCCATAAAAGGGAACATACTGCACTCCAATTTCACAAATTTAAGTTTCGGCCTCGAAATGGATGCCGATGATTTTATGCTGATGAATTCCACGGCAAAGCAGAATGAGATGATGTATGGCACTTTGGTCATAAACAGTAATGCCAGTGTAGGAGGGGATATCAACAACCCGGTTGTCGATGCCACTATCAGCGTGGAAGATGAAACCGATATGAATTATGCAATCCCCAAAACCACTCCGGCCAGCGTAAGTGAAGAGGGAGTTGTTGAGTTCATACAGCGGCAACCCAAACTGGACTCGATATTGATGGTTGAAGAAGCCGATACCACAACGATGAACATAGGTGGTATGGAGCTTTCGGCCAACATTGAGATCATGCCCGGGGCCAGGTTCAAGATCATTATCGATGAACAAACCGGCGATTACCTTACTGTTAGGGGCGATGCCAACTTAAGTATGACCATGACCCCCGCCGGCGGACTGAGTTTAACCGGACGCTATGATATAAACCGGGGCCACTATAAAGCAGCCTTATTTGGGTTAACCACCAAAAAATTCAACATTCAGGACGGTAGTTATATTTATTGGACCGGCAACCCCATGGATGCACAGATGAGCATTATCGCCGAATACCGGGTAAGTACTTCACCCCTTAACCTGGTTGCCGGTCAGGTGGAGAATCTTTCCCAGGCCACGCAAAACCAGTATAAACAGGAATTACCTTTCACGGTACAATTGAATATTGCCGGCAATCTTGAAAAGCCGGAAATCAGTTTTGCCCTGTCCATGCCCCCCGATCAACGCAATGCCATGAACGGGGTGCCTTACAAGAAAATTCAGCAGCTTAACCAACCTGGTAATCAATCGGCATTGAACAAGCAAGTGCTTTCCTTGCTGGCCTTTAACACGTTCCTGCCCGAAAACCCCCTCGAAATGGAAGGTGGCGGCAGTATAAGCCGGTCGGCCCGTACCAGTGTGAGCCGTGTGCTTAGTAAACAACTCAACCAAATGGCCAATAGGTATATTAAAGGGGTTCAGCTCGATATTGGTGTGGAGTCGTATGAAGAGTATACTGCCGGCGGGGAAACCAAGGGAAGAACCCAGTTGGATGTGGGTGTTGAGAAAAATTTGTTCAACGACAGGCTTATTGTAAAAGTGGGTGGAAGCATTGATGTGGAAGGAGAGAAACGACAACAACAGCAAGGATTTAAAGACATAGCCGGCGACCTGTCGGTGGCCTACAAGCTAACCCCCGATGGACGTTTCAGGGTAAAGGCCTATAGCTATGAGCAGTATGAACAATTTGCCGGCGACATCACCGAATCAGGAGTATCGATCATCCTGGTAAGAGATTTTAATCAACTCCGGCAATTGTTCGGTATCCTGAACAAAAAAACGGAAGATGAAAAGAAGATAGATCAAGAGAAGAATGAGCACTAAAAGTAGAGCAAACATACCAACCCATAATTTATTCAGGCTTTTGCTCACAGTGCTGACTGTGGCTTTATTGGCTTCATGTAACAATACCAAACACCTGGGCAGGGGTCAATTATTATACAAAGGAGCCGGGGTAAGCATTAAGTCGGATACCAATTTACCCAATAAGAAAACCATAAAGCATGAGTTGGAAGATGCCCTTTATCCTGAACCCAATAATGAATTCCTGGGCATTTTTCCGTTGCGGCTTTGGGTTTACAACCAGGTTGGGGAGGTGGATAATAACAAGGGGCTAAAACATTGGCTCAAATATGAATTTGGTGAAGAACCGGTCTTGATGAACGATATTGATCCACAAGCCGTGGAGCGCCTGTTGAAAAACCGCCTTATCAATAATGGCTATTTCAGGCCTTCGGTTGATTACACCATAAAGACGCATAAAAAACAAAGCCGGATCACATACACTGCCACCCTCGACCGGCCTTATCGCATCAACAGCCTCCACTACCCTGATTCAGGAGCCATACTGCAACATGAAATTCAAAAGCTCCGGGAAAACACCCTGCTCGACAGCGCCAGCATCTACAACCTGGAGACCCTTAAAAAAGAACGGCAACGTATTGATAAAGCGCTGCTTGAGAAGGGATTTTACTACTTTGCCCCGGATTATCTCATCTTTAAGGTCGATAGCTCAGCCATGAACAATACAGTTGATCTTTTCCTTAAAATTAAAAAGAAAACGCCCCGCGAGGCCCGAAGCAAGTACAAAATTAAGCGCGTTTTGCTCTACCCGAATTTTTCACTGGAAGACACCTTATCGACCTCCTGCGTTGATACCCTCAGCATTAATGGAATTGAATACATCACCCGCAAAAATTCCTTTATCCCCGAAACGGTGGTGCGACAGGTTTCTCTGCGACCCGGGGAGATGTATAACCGGCTTGAACATGAAGAAACCCTGGGCCGGCTTATGGGAATGGGGATTTTCAAATTCGTGAACATCCGTTTTCGTAAGGCCGGTTTCGAGGCCGACACGGGCTTGCTTAATGCTCATGTTTATCTTACTCCGCAAACTCGTCAATCATTCCGGGCTGAATTAAAGGGCAGCGCCAAATCGAATAATTTTGCCGGTCCGGGAATGGAGCTGAATTACACCCACCGGAATTTATTCAAAGGCGCTGAAAAGCTTTCATTGAACCTGCATGGCAGTTGGGAAACCCAAATAAGCAGTGGGGAAGATCTTAGCCAATGGGAATACGGAATTGATGCCAGGCTCGATTACCCCAGGCTTGAATCGCCTTTCGGTATTAAACTTCGCAGAAGCCGCTTTGTACCCAAAACCAATATAGGCCTCGGTTTTGAAGCCGAAAACCGGATTAAATATTTTTCCACTTATTCCTTTTTTGCATCCTTTGGTTATTCGTGGAAAGAAAATCGCGCCAATAAACACCAACTCGACTTGGTCTCCGTCGATTATTTTAACGTGGGCCGAAAAACCGATGCCTTCAACAATATCCTCCGGGATAACCCCTTCCTGCAAAACACCTTCAGTAACCAGTTTTTAATAGGTCCTGACTATACTTTCACCTACAATGAAGGTTCAGTATCCACAAAAAAGACCAGTATATATTTTCAGGGGCGCAGCGATTTTTCGGGCTTGATATTAGAACAAATGCTCAAAGGAGTGAATGCCATTGATAATGCTGTTCCCACGAATGAATTATTTGATATCAGCTACGCCCAATATGCCCGTTTCGATGGTGATTTCAGGTTTTATCACCGCCTCGACCGCAAAAGCCGGATGGCTTATCGTTTTTTTGCAGGCAGCGGTTTCCCCATAGGCAACTCCAAATCCCTACCCTACATCAAGCAATATTATGCCGGCGGAACCAACGACATACGGGCATTCAGGGCACGTACCCTGGGACCGGGTGGCTACATCCAACCCGATTCCCTCCAAAACAACTTGTTTATCGATCAAACCGGGGATATTAAACTGGAAGCCAATGCCGAATATCGCTTCAAAATACTCAACATATTGGAAGGCGCTGTCTTTGTAGATGCCGGAAACATATGGCTAAAAAACAAAGATGATGAGCGCCCCCAGGGTCAATTTAAGGTTGGGAACTTTCACCGCCAAATTGCCGTAGGTACTGGTTTAGGTCTTCGCCTTGACATCAGTTTCCTTGTTCTCCGGACCGACCTCGCCTTTCCCCTCAGGAATCCTTCACTACCCCGGGGCGACCGCTGGGTCCATGATGAAATATTCGGCTACAAAGGCTGGGCCGGAGACAACCTCGTGCTGAATATTGCCATAGGATATCCGTTCTAGCCGGCTTTTTTCCTAAGCGGTATTAAGAAATTGCATAGATGAGTGCATTCTAAAAAGCCTTCAAACTGGAACCGGGAACTTGAAATGCCGAAAAAACAGAAATCTTTGATTTCATATTTTTTCGAGCCTGTCCGAATGAATTCATTCAGGCGGGCATCCTCGAAAATTTTAAATTTTCGGGACTTGGAACCTGGAACTTTAAACCCATAACTCGCCTGTAACATAGTTAACACTCCGGTAACATTTATGCTAAACAGCCTTCGCGGATGGTTTTCAGGTAACATAGTTACGATTTTTGAAAACATGCTTATTAGCTTGGCTTGCTTTCTTCCCCCTATTTTTGAAGTTGCAGAATTTATTAATCAAAATTTGATTCCCGATGAATAAAGAAAAAAGAAGCAAATCACTTGTCATACGATGCGCGATAATTGCTGCACTCGGAGGACTCCTTTTCGGCTTCGATACCGCCGTGATTTCAGGGGCCGAAAGATCAATACAGGAGCTTTTTCAGCTGAATGGCTTCTGGCATGGCTTCACAGTTGCCGTAGCGCTCATAGGCACCGTAGTGGGAGCGCTCACTGCCGGTAAACCTGCCGATAAATTCGGTCGTAAACCTGTGCTTATCACCATTGCCTTTTTATATACTTTATCAGCCCTGGGAAGCGCCCTGGCGCAAAACTGGGAACCTTTCCTTATTTACCGTTTCCTTGGTGGCCTGGGTGTAGGCGCCTCCTCGGTGATCGGACCTATGTATATTGCCGAGATCGCTCCTGCCGATCTTCGCGGAAGGCTGGTAGGTTTATTCCAGTTAAATGTGGTTGTGGGTATTTTACTGGCCTTTTTCTCCAATTACCTTATTGCTCAATTGGTGGCTGTGGAACCTTGGCGCTGGATGCTGGGGGTGGAAACCATTCCGGCCCTTCTCTTTTTCCTGTTGCTTTTTAGCATCCCCCCCACTCCCTGTTGGCTGGTATTAAAAGGTGAACCGGTAAAAGCACTTGAAATGCTCAGGAAATTAGCTTCGAAGGAACCTGAAAGAGAGATCGAGGAAATAAAGGAGTCGATCTATTCCAAGATCAAATCCAAAAAAGAACGCCTTTTTCAATCGAAATACAGCAAGCCCATTATGTTTGCATTCATGGTGGCCTTCTTCAACCAGATATCGGGAATTAATGCCATTATGTATTATGCACCCCGTATTTTTGAGATGGCCGGATTCGCTACCGAATCGGCATTGGGACAATCCGTGGCCATTGGGGTTACCAATTTGATTTTCACCCTGGTGGGAATGTCCATTATCGATAAAGCCGGAAGAAAAAAGCTGTTATTGATCGGTTCCATAGGCATGACCATTTTTCTGGGCATGGTTTCCAGAAGCTTGTTTGCCGAAGCTACCGGCAGCATGTGGGTAGCCGTTTTCCTTATCGGTTTCATTGCTTTCTTTGCCTTCTCTCAGGGAGCAGTTATTTGGGTATTTATTTCGGAGATCTTTCCCAATAAAGTGCGAGCCAAAGGTCAGGCATTCGGAAGCTTTACGCATTGGGCCATGGCGGCTATTGTATCCTGGGCATTTCCTGTATTGGCCGAGGGGTACACTAAGGGGGGAGCCATCGCCTTTGCGGTTTTCTCCATTGCTATGATCGCTCAATTGCTGGTTGTATGGCGCCTCTTCCCGGAAACCAAGGGGCGTTCACTGGAGCAAATTCAAAAAGACCTGAAGATCAATGATGATTAAACCCGGGAAAACCGAAAGCCATATGAAAATAAAAAGCAACAATATTTTGTGCATAGGTGAAGTCCTGTGGGATCGGCTTCCCGAAGGCGATAAAGCCGGTGGAGCGCCCATGAATGTTGCCCTTCATCTGCAACGATTGGGTCAAAAGGTGAACCTTGCTACCCGTATTGGAAATGATAAAGCCGGCGACCGCTTAAAAAACTTTCTTCAACATTCTGGATTGGAAACCGGCCTGGTACAAACCGACGATCAGCTGCCCACCAGCGAGGTGATCGTTCACCTGGATGAAAACCATAATGCCACTTACGACATAGTGGAACCCGTGGCCTGGGATAAGCTGGAAAAAACCGAAGCTTTGGCAAATAAGGCGCAAGAAGCCGGTGTGATCGTTTACGGAACCCTGGCATCAAGAAATGATACTACACGAAATACCATCACCAGCTTGTTGGAAAATGAGGCTGTTAAGGTGATCGATGTAAACCTTCGCCCGCCTTACGATCAAAGGGTTATTGTTGAGCCTTTGCTTCATAAGGCCAATATTGTCAAGCTCAATGACGAAGAACTCGAACGCCTGGCCGAATGGCAAAACCTGGAAAAGAGTGACCAAAAGAGCTTGATGGAAAAAATTGCGGGGCATATTCAGTGCGAAATTCTGTGTGTTACCCGGGGAGCGGAAGGGGCCATTATTTATTCCAACGGTAGCTTTTACGAACATCCCGGATATAAAGTGGAAACCCGCGATCATGTTGGCGCCGGTGATGCCTTTTTAGCAGGACTAGTCTCTCAGTTGCTTCAGGAAAAATCCATTAATAAAGCCCTGGATTTTGCCTGCGCTACGGGTGCATTTGTGGCATCACAAACCGGAGCAACCCCGGAATACGATATAAACCATATAACTCAAATCCTTAATCAAAAATCATAAGCTTATGAAAATCATTTACAAACAGTTAAAAACAATCCTGGCATTTACCCTGACACTGTTTTTTATTCAGGCCAATGCACAGGTAGCCCTCTTGGGAGTTGGTGCATATGATCAACTCGATGAGGATGTGAAAACTGCCTATGACTGGGCACAAAACAATTACGAAGGAACTGCCGATTATTATTCCTTTACGGAAATCACCGGTGATCCTTCATTATTGGATGGTAAAAGCGCGATCTGGTGGCATAACGATACCTACGTGGATCTGCCTGATGTAGCCACAAATGAAACCACCGTAGCGCTGATCAAAAATTTCCGCAGTGAAGGAGGAGGATTGCTCCTTACCGGACTGGCCACCCAATACGTTGTGAACCTGGAGCTTGAAACTACCGGCCCCAACGAAGTTGGCCGCAGTGATAACCCCGCTCCCAACCCCGATCCCTGGGGATTTTTAGCCAAGGAACCCGATCATCCGGTTTTTGAGGGATTAACCAATCCATTTTTTACCTTATATTCCGAAACCGGCTTGCGCGAAGACGTAAAAGCCTGGTGGGTGATTGCCAATGATCCCATTGAAGACGTTTTTCATGGCAAATACCTGGCCTCAGCCGAATGGGATGCCGAATTTTCTATATTGGTTTCCATTGCCGAATATGAAGGCTATGCCGGACAAGGAAACACCATTGCCGTTGGTGCAGGAGCATACGACTGGTACCTGGAAGAAGGCGAAAACACCAAAGCCGATACCCTTCAAATGTTCACCACCAATTGCCTCGATTATGTGCAGCAACCCAATCCGCAGCAGTTTGTATTGTTGGGAACCGGTGAAACTGTTGATGATCTGGAAGCCGATGTAAAAGAAGCTTACAATTGGGCATTGGCCGAATATCCGGATGATGTGCAGTATAAATCTTTCACTGAAATTGCCAATGATCCGGCCTCTATTGAAAATGTAAACATGGCCTGGTGGCATAGCGATACCAACCTTACCCTTCCTCCAGCTGCAACCGATCAGGTAGTGGTTGATGCTTTGAATAACATGAAAGCCAATGGTGGCGGTATATTACTTACCGGTCTGGCAACACAGTATGTGGTCGACCTGGGAGTGGAAACCACGGGGCCCAATGAAGTGGGCCACAATCCCGATCCACAACCCAATCCCGATCCATGGGGGTTTTTAGCCAAACAACCCGATCATCCCATTTTTAACAGTTTAACAAATCCTTTCTTCACGCTTTATTCGGAAACCGGATTGCGTGAAGATTCCAAAGCCTGGTGGGTTATTGCCAATGATCCTATAGAGGATGTTTTCCATGGTACTTACCTGGCTTCGGCCGAATGGGATAGTGAATTCAGTATTCTTGTTAGCATTGGTGAATATAAGGGAGCTGAAGGTGAAGGTAATGTGGTTGCCATAGGTGCAGGGGCTTATGACTGGTATCTTGAAGAAGGTAGTAACACCAAACGCGACACCCTTGAAATGCTTACGAAGAATTGTTTTGAATACCTGAAGATCCCGGCACAGGAAGTGATCGAACCGGAATTACATGTTTCCATTGAAGGCGGAGAAATAATGGAAGGTGAAGAAGACGGCAAGATACTGGATGTTACCTTAACAGATGCCGAATTTGTGGCCGAGCTGAACATGGATAACTGGACCATCGAAAACCTGCCTCCAGGAGTATCTGCATCTGTGGAGCGTGTGGATGAAATCAATGCCACTATCACGCTTACGGGCACTGCCGAAGATTACGATCAGGATATTACCAACTTTACCGTAAAGGTAATGGCTGAAGAATTTGTCAGTCTCGACATGGAATACCTCGAAAGCGTAGGTGAAGTGATCTTCAATGCCATTAATGAATACCAGATCAATGAAGGTAAAATTGTGTTGGTTGGCGATAAGGAAACCATGTCGGAACTCGATCCCGATGAAGCTGCAGCCTATAACTGGGCTTTGGATGAATTTGGTGAAGATGCCAGTTATCATTCTTTCACCGAATTAGTAAACGACACCACTTTACTGGATTCCATCGATGCCGTGTGGTGGCATTATGATAAATATCCCGATCTGCCACTTTCAGCAGTTAGCCCAAACACCATCGAGATCATGCAGGAATTCCGGGCCAATGGTGGTGGCATCTTCCTGACTGGTTTTGCCACACAATACGTTGTTGATCTGGGTGTAGAAACCACCGGACCCAATGAAGTGGGTAAAGCAGAAGAACCCTTCACCAATCCCGATCCATGGGGCTTCCGGGCAAATTACCCTGATCACCCCGCATTTATGGACCTAGATAATCCGTTTTATACACTGAACTCAGAGAATGGACTGCGGGAAGATGTGAAGGCCTGGTGGGTAATTGCCAATGATCCTATTGATGATGTATTTCATGGAAAATACCTGGCCTCCGTAGATTGGGACAGCGACTTTTCGGTACTGGTGACCATCGCCGAATACGAAGGGGCATTCGAGGAAGGTAACGTAATTGCCATTGGAGCAGGCGCCTATGACTGGTACCTCGAAAATGGAACCAATGATAATATCGGGCAACTGCAAACGCTTAGCTTTAATTGCCTTAATTATCTGAAGCTTCCACATGGTGTGGGTATTGAAGAGCAAATCGACCGGAGTATGGATATAGTTACCTATCCCAACCCGTTTACCGAAAGCGTTCAGTTTAACTTTACCCTAGAAGACCGCAGTGAGGTTACACTGGAAATCTTCGACATGCAAGGCAGAACAGTAAACACCTTATTGAAGGAAACCATGCAGCCGGGAACCTATTCAAAAACATGGAGACCCGATGAGCGTTATAGCTCAGGTATCTATTTCTACCGCATAAAAGCAGGCATGAAAGTAGCAAACGGAAAATTGATTATGCAATAGATGAGTGCAGTCTAAAAAGCCTTATAGCCCCTAAAGGGGACTTTTTCAAACTGCTGATTTTTAACAGTTACCCTTTAGGGGTTAGGGATAAAAATCAGCAATTTGAAGGCTTTTTAAACTCAACTCGCAGATATTTTAAGGATGGCTTATAAAGTTGGATATAC
>JAIPAP010000076.1 GCA_021740045.1 Bacteroidales bacterium | reverse complement strand
AGCTACATGCCCAAAGGAAAACACCGCCTGGAAATCAGCGCAGATGACCTGGCTTCCGGGGTTTACTATTACACCCTCGAAATCAATGGTAAGAAGGCCGGTGTAAAGAAGATGGTGGTGGTGAAGTAGAGAGCCGCAGCGATGGCGCTTTATGAATTGCAATCAATGTTTATCCTTGGCCTTAGCGTGTTGTATGGAAGATTGGCCTTTTTTAAACCATATAAGTCATATAAAGTCATAGAAGGGATTTGATAAACCCTCTTATGTTTTCTTGTATGGCTTATATGGTTCTATTTTTAGGGGCTTTTGTAAAGAGTTCCTGTTTAAGAACTTCGTTACAAACGTAAGAATTAACCCCTGCTTGAGCGGATTTGTAATCTGCTCACGGGTTTGTGGCGTGGATTACAAATCCACGCCAGCTCGACACTTAGCGTCAATTCGTGTTGGATTCGCATATTCGATAATTATCGGATCGCGGACTTTTAACGGGGCTTAAGGTTTCCAACCCTTCACCCGGCCCAGTGGCGCAGGTTCAGGGATTTGAAACCTCGCTTCACAGAACTTCATTATAAAAACGCATGGATTTCAAATCCCCGAAGGGGTTGGAATCCATTCTCCGAACATCTCCTCTTCGGCCACACCAATTGACTTTCCCTCAAAGGTATAGTGGAATTTGATTCTTAGGAGCGCAGTTGATAAGCCCAAATCCGAATATTCTTTTATCTTTGTAGCACACTTGTGTTATTGAGAAAACAACAGGAATCCTATGGCAAGTACTTATCAGTCAGTCGCTTTCACAGGCATATATGATTTATGCGGCTTCCTGTATTTATTGTCGATAATAATCTTCTAAAATCACAATATATGAGAAAAGACACACCCATAAACGCTCAGGTAGTAGATCAGAAAATAAAAGAATTGAACCTTGCCAGTGTAGGGCGAGCCTCTATCCGTGAAATCAGGCGATTGATCGATATGATCGAAAAGGAAACCGGCGACCGCTTTGTCCGCATGGAAATGGGTATCCCCGGCTTACCGGCCAGCGACATTGCCATAGAGGCGGAAGTTAAGGCCCTACGCAATGGCGTGGCCTCCATGTATCCCGACATCGACGGCATACCGGAACTTAAGGAAGAAATTTCTCGATTTGTTAAGAATTTTCTCGACATCGATGTCGATCCCAAAGGCTGTCTTCCCACCGTAGGTTCCATGCAGGGTGGCTTTGCATCATTCATCACCATGGCAAGGCTTTACGAAGGCCGTGATACCACCCTGTTCATCGACCCCGGATTCCCGGTGCACAAACAACAACATAAGGTGCTGGGACAAAAGTACGAGGCTTTTGATGTATACAACTACCGGGGGGATAAGTTGCGCGAAAAGCTGGAGTCCTATTTCAAGCAAGGCAACATCCACTCGGTGCTGTATTCCAATCCCAACAATCCCACCTGGATCAACTTCACCGAAAAGGAATTGCAAATCATTGGCGAGCTGGCCGAAAAATACAATGTGGTGATTGTGGAAGACCTGGCTTATTTTGCCATGGATTTCCGTAAAAACTATTCACAGCCGGGAGTTCCGCCTTTCCAACCAACTGTTGCCCAATATACCGACAATTACATTCTGCTGATCTCCAGCTCCAAAGCATTTAGCTATGCCGGGCAGCGTGTGGGTATGATGGTAGTGAGCAATAAGCTGTTTACCACAACCGCCCCTGATCTCAAGCGCTACTATACAACCGACAATGTTGGCCATGCCCTTATTTTCGGAACT
The DNA here is from genome assembly GCA_021740045.1 of Bacteroidales bacterium. GTDB lineage: Bacteria > Bacteroidota > Bacteroidia > Bacteroidales > JAIPAP01 > JAIPAP01. Next base: position 19,570 of record JAIPAP010000076.1, on the reverse strand, counting down.
TTATATGCCCTTAGTGCAGGCACTTCTCACTCACCCCAATATGCACTTGCGGCTTTGCTCAAAAGTGTAAATAACGGTGAATACAACTTTGTGGAAGTGGTGAAGGAATATGGCAAAAAGGCTTCTATCATGAAAGATATCTTTGTTAAAAACGGCTTCCGTATTGTGTATGATAAGGATGAAGACCAGCCCATCGCCGATGGGTTTTATTTTACCATTTCCTATCCGGGCTTTACGGGTGAACAATTAATAGAAGAGCTGATCTATTACGGCATCAGCGCCATCTCATTGTCGATTACCGGAAGCGAGCGAACAGAAGGCTTAAGGGCCTGTGTATCATTGGTTGGACGCGATCAGTTCCCCGATTTGAATTACCGGGTGGAAAAATTTCATGAACATCATCCGGTTAACGAATAACATATAAAGCCTTCCTGTTGAACGGAAGGCTATATTTTAGGGTTTCAAATTATTTAAAACACCTCTAAATTGACTCTGTTCAAGTGAATAGGTATAAAATCAACCCTAAGTTTAGATATATAAATTGTAATTTCGTGCGTTAAACAACAAACTGTTAATTGAATAACATTATAAATATTTCCTATTATGGCTAAAGCAGTAGGCGACATCGTAGTTGACATTGAGCGGTGCAAGGGCTGTGAAATTTGTTTGGAGGCCTGCCCCCAGGATGTCATTACCATGTCGAAAAAAGTAAACAGTAAAGGCTACCGCTATGCGACCGTAGCCGACGAAGGTTGCACAGGCTGTGCCAATTGTGCAATCGTATGCCCTGACGGAGTGATCACGGTATACAGAGTAAAAAAAGCTGGTTAATCAACTAAAAATATGATTAATAATGAAGAGAGAACTCAGATTAATGAAAGGCAACGAAGCAGTAGCTGAAGCTGCTATTCGTGCCGGTTGTGACGGTTATTTCGGTTACCCTATTACGCCTCAATCGGAGGTTATGGAATATATTACCGCTGAAAAGCCTGAAGAACGCACCGGTATGGTAGTGCTGCAAGCCGAAAGCGAAGTAGCCTCCATCAATATGCTTTATGGCGGAGCCGGTGCGGGTAAAAAGGTAATGACCTCTTCCTCAAGCCCCGGTATCAGCTTGATGCAGGAAGGCATTTCTTACATCGCAGGTGCTGAATTACCTTGCCTTATTGTAAATGTAGTCCGTGGCGGGCCAGGTCTCGGAACCATCCAGCCTTCCCAGGCCGATTATTTCCAGTCGACCAAAGGTGGTGGCCACGGCGATTATAAACTTATTACACTAGCCCCGGCATCGGTGCAGGAAATGGCCGATCATGCCACGCTGGGCTTTAAACTGGCCTTTAAGTATCGTAACCCGGTTATGATCCAATCCGACGGCGCCATCGGTCAGATGATGGAAAAAGTTGAATTGGACGAACAGGAGGAACGCCTTACCGATGACCAGATAAAAGAACAATACCCCTGGGCTACCCTGGGAAAAACACCCGATCGTGAACGCAACATCATCACCTCACTGGAGCTCGACCCGGCCAAGCAGGAGCAGATCAACCTGAAGCTGCAGAAAAAATATCGTGAGATCGAAAAAAACGAGGTCCTCTCCGAGGAAATCGAATGCGACGATGCCGAATATCTGTTGGTAGCATTCGGCACCAGTTCACGTATCTGCCAAAAGGTAGTTAAAATGGCTCGCGACGAAGGTATCAAATTAGGACTCTTACGCCCCATCACCCTGTACCCATTCCCTGTTAAGGAGGTCGCCAGGCTGGCCGGTCAGGTTAAAGGTATTCTTTCGGTAGAGATGAATGCCGGCCAAATGGTTGAAGACATCCGCCTGGCTGTAAACGGTAAGATCCCTGTAGAGTACTTTGGCCGTTTCGGAGGTATTATTCCTTCATCAACCGAAGTACTGGAAGCATTAAAACAAAAAATTATCGGAGGTTAATCATCATGGCTGAACAATTAACAAAAGAAGATATCCGCAAAGAAGCAAACATTGTATATAAAAAGACTGAGGTCTTAACCGACAATGTGCTTCATTATTGTCCGGGATGTGGTCACGGAACCATCCATCGCATTATTGCCGAGGTGATCGAAGAAATGGACATCCAATCGGAAACCATTGGTATTGCGCCGGTAGGTTGCTCGGTCCTGGCTTACAACTATTTCGATCTCGATATGCATGAAGCGGCACACGGAAGGGCGCCGGCAGTTGCAACCGGCATCAAGCGACTCCTGCCGAACAAGTATGTATTCACCTACCAGGGCGACGGCGACCTGGCTGCAATCGGTACAGCCGAAACCATCCATGCTTGTAACCGTGGGGAGAACATCACCATTATCTTTGTAAATAACGGTATTTATGGTATGACCGGTGGTCAGATGGCCCCCACCACCCTGGAGGGTATGAAGTCCTCAACAACTCCATACGGACGTAACATTAAGCAAATGGGTAATCCCTTGAAGATGACCGAGCTGGTTGCCCAATTGCCCGGAACCTATTTTGTGACCCGCCAGGCAGTACACACACCGGCCTATGTACGCAAAGCCAAAAAAGCCATTAAAAAGGCCATACAATACCAGGAGCGTGAAAAAGGCTTGTCATTCGTTGAGGTGGTTTCCAACTGCAACTCAGGATGGAAAATGACACCCGTGCAGGCCAACAAGTGGATGGAAGAGAATATGTTCCCCTTCTACCCCTTAGGTGACATAAAAGTTCCTGAAGATAAATAATTTATGAACCGATTATAAAATTTTTCAGATATGAGTGAAGAAATCATTATAGCCGGATTCGGTGGACAAGGCGTACTTTCCATGGGAAAAATCCTGGCTTACTCCGGAGTGATGCAAGACAAGGAGGTAAGCTGGTTCCCTTCTTATGGCCCCGAAATGCGCGGTGGTACGGCCAATGTATCGGTTATCATAAGCGATGAGCGCATCAGCTCGCCTATTCTTAGCGAATGCGATACCGCCATTATCCTCAACCAGCAATCGATGGATAAATTTGAACCGGCCGTGAAACCAGGCGGCTTGCTGCTCTATGACGGTAATGGCATTACCCGCCATCCCGAGCGCAAAGACATTAACATTTACCGCATTGATGCTGCTGATGAAGCAGCCAAAATGGGTATCAGCAAGATCTTTAACATGATCGTGCTGGGTGGATACCTTAAGGTTAAACCCGTTGTGGAATTGGAAAATGTGCGCCTCGGGCTGAAGAAATCGCTTCCCTCACGCTATCACCATATGATCCCCGACAACGAAAAAGCCATCAACCGTGGCTTGGAAATTGTTCAGGAAGTTCAAAAAGCGGAAGCCCAGGAAGCAAACTAATACTAATTGTTAATAACCTTCTGATAGGAAAGCCTGTTTTACAAAACAGGCTTTTTTTATTGCCTAAACCTTTGAGCTTGTTTTTATTGAATAAACTTTTCCAAATTGTTGAAAACTCTGCCCGATTGTGAATAACTAAACTTGCAAGCTGCTTGTTATTACTTATAATTTTGAATATTAATTTATTTTGATATTCAAGTATTTATAGCTTTTATTACAAAAACACGGGGCATGAAAAGACTAATTTTGGCGATAGCATTAATTACTTTATCATTTTTTTCGCAAAAGGTAATATCTCAACCGAATATAATTCCGCAAATTCGAACAATTTGTTCAGGAGAAAACACCTCATACCGCGTAACCACTTCTATATCAGACCCAATCTACCAATGGCAAGCCGATGACGGTTCAGGATTTTATGATTTGAATGAAGGAGGAGCTTTTCAGGGCGTAACTACCGACACCCTTTACATCATAAACGCCAATACAGGCTTGGATGGATTCAACTTCCGCTGCCTGGTAAATTCCTCAATTTCCGATACTGCTTCGCTTTTCGTTAACCCAGCCCCCATAGTAAGTGATCATCCCCTTAATGCCGCCACTTGTAAAAACAATTCTGCAACCTTCACAGTAACTGCTATCGGGGGTGATCAATACCAATGGCAGGAGAACGACCTGCTGATAGGCTGGCGCGACCTTGAAAACGGAGGTATCTATCAGGGCGTGGAAACATCGCAACTAAGCATTAGCAATGTGTTTTTACCAATGGATGGCTTCATGTATCGCTGCGTGGTAAGCAATGATAATTGTATGACAATTTCGGATTCGGCTGAACTAACCGTTTATCCTTTACCCCAGCAATACGAGCTTACCGGTGGCGGTAGTTATTGTGAAGATGGCAATGGTGTAGAGGTTGGCTTATCCGGTTCGGAAACGGGCATTAATTATGAATTATTCCTGGATGAAAGTTCAACCAATACCTATCTTACGGGCACAGGAGAGCCTCTAAGTTTTGGCCTGCAAACGGAACCGGGCGAATACACCGTTCAGGCCCTTAATAATACCACAGAATGTAACAATTTAATGAGCGGCAGCGCTAGCGTTAGCATCGATCCTTTGCCGCAAGCATTCTCAGTAACCGGTGGCGGGGCATTATGTGAAGGGGAACCTGGCGTTTACATTGGCTTGGCAAACAGCGAAACAGGCATCAATTACGAGCTTTATAAAAACGGGAATCCAACCGGTGTAATCCGCTTGGGAAATAACAGCGAGCTAAATTTCGGCTTATGGAATGAAGAAGGCACATACACTATAGAAGGCGAAAATGGCCAAACAGGATGCACAACTATGATGGAAGGGCAAACGTCCATTTCGATAAATCAGCTTCCGGCTGTTTTTTCCGTTACAGGAGGTGGCGATATCTGCGAAGGCGCTGATGGCGTATCCATTGGCCTGGATAACTCGGAACCCGGTATCACCTATGAATTATATTATGATGGTGGAGGCACCGGGACAACCATAGAAGGAACAGGTAATGCCATTGAATTTCCACCCCAAAGTCTCGAAGGTGAATACACCGTGTATGCCTTCAACTCTAACACCAATTGTTCGGTAGCCATGCAGGGAACAGCTTCAATCCTGGTTAATGAGCTACCCGTTCCCTTCGATTTAACCGGGGGAGGATTTTATTGTGAAAATGGTGAAGGCATAGAAATAGGTTTGGAAAATTCAGAGGAAGGGGTTAATTACCAATTGTTGCATGAAGGTGAAGCAATCGGAGAACCGGTAACAGGTTCGGGGAATGCCATAAGTTTCGGATTGATGACCGGGCAAGGTTCATACGCAGCCACAGCCACCAATCCCGAAACAGGCTGCGAAAATGAAATGAAAGGCAGTGTGAACATCAGCATCAATCCGGCTCCAACTGCTTATGACTTGAGCGGCGGAGCAACAATTTGTGAAGGAGAGGAGGGTCCTTTGCTGGAATTAAGCGCTTCGGATTTCGGTTTTATTTACAAAGTGATCCGTGATGGTTATTCCACCGGTTATGAGGTGAATGGCACGGGTAATAGCCTGAATTTCGGGAATTGGAATGAAGAAGGAACTTACTCGGTATTGGCGGTCAATGAGGAAACAGGCTGCTCCCAAACCATGAATGGCACCGCAGAAATTATTGTTTCTCAAAATCCTGTGGCCAATGCCGGGCCTGACATTTCGATCCCTTATGGTAATCAGGCCACATTGAACGGTTCAGCATCCGGTGGAGCAGGTAATTATCAGTATCAATGGGCACCGGGCTCTATCCTGAACGATCCCACCCTCCCCGATCCTACTACTAACCCACTGTCTCATTCAGTACTCTTCCGCCTCCATGTAACCGATGAAAATGGCTGTCAAAGCCAAAACGACACAGCTTTAGTCGTTGTAACCGGAAATACACTTGAAGCAACTGCTTTGGCAAATCCCGACACCACCTGTATGAATTCGCCCGTACAACTTTATGCAATTGCAGGTGGAGGCAGTGGTAATTACGCTTATGAATGGAGCTCAAATCCTGAAGGATTCAGCTCCGAAAGCCAAAACCCCATTGCTTACCCACAGGAAACAACCACTTATTACGTAACTATTGATGATGGCCCGGAAGAAGCCACAGATTCAATTACCGTAGCTGTTAAAGAACCACCGGTTAGCTACACGGTTATTGGCGGTGGTAATTATTGCAGCGGCGGGACCGGATTACCGGTCGGATTGAATGATTCGGAAAATGGCATTTACTATGAACTATACCTGAACGGAATAAGCACCGGAAATGTAAGAGTGGGGAATGGTGAAAGCATCACATTCGGTTTGCAAAAAGCTGAAGGTCAATATACCGTAAAAGCCAATGACATTTCTACAGCTTGTTTCTCCGATATGAACGGCTTTGCCGCCATTAACACTGATGAAAGACCTGTGGCCGACGCCGGAAACGATGTAACTATCCCATACGGAAGTTCAACCCTCTTATCGGGTGCAGCAACCGGAGGCTCCGGTAATTATACCTATACCTGGCAGCCGGAGGCCTTGGTTATTCGTCCCGATAGTATTAATACCCCCACAGTAAGCCTAACCGAAAGCACTGATTTTGAATTCACCGTAACCGATACTGAAACAAATTGCCAGAGCAACGCCGACAAAGTCAATATAAGTGTTACCGGCAGTTCGCTCCACGTTGAAACCAAAGCCGTTCCCGATTCCATTTGTGCCGGAGGTATATCGCAATTATATGCCATTGTTAACGGAGGAAGCGGTGCCTATGAATACACTTGGCATTCATTGCCAAGCGGTTTTATTTCATCTGATCCTAACCCGGAAGTATCTCCCGAAGTTACAACACGTTATGCCTTAACTGTACACGATGGTAATCATACGGTTATGGATACCGTTATGGTTAATGTTATGGAATTACCGCATCGTTACCTGGTGACGGGCGGAGGTGAGTTTTGCGAAGGGGGACTTGGTGTAAACATCGGATTGTCAAGCTCTCAAACAAATGTTTATTACAGCCTGAAAAACAACAACACCTTAGAGAAGATCATAAAAATGGGTACCGGAAATGCCCTGAACTTCGGGACTGTAAGTGAACCTGGCATGTATACTGTAGAAGCCAGTTATGTAAACGGGATATGTTCCCAGTTAATGAAAGGGACAGCCATTATCACAAAGATACCCTCACCAGTAGCTAATGCCGGTGAGGATCAGCTTATATCTAATGGTGAAACGGCTCAACTCTCCGGCTCCGTTACTAATGGATCGAATTCCTATATATATGATTGGGAACCGGCAGATATGTTAAACGATCCTACCCTTCCAAATCCAACCACCGTTCCCCTTCAGGAAACAACCTTGTTTACCTTTAGTGCCACAGATGCCATAACTGGCTGTAACAGCGAAAGCGACAGCCTGGTTATTTTTGTTGAGGGTGGTGCATTGAGCCTCCGGGTTATGGCTTCTCCCGACACACTTTGTGCGGGAGAAACGGTTCAATTGTTGGCACTACCTTCGGGGGGCACCGGTAACTATTCTTACGAGTGGTCCTCCGAACCTCCGGGATTTTCATCCACTAAATATAATCCGGTGGCATACCCTGATGAAACCACTACATATTACGTAACCGTAGACGATGGCGAAAACACCCTTGACAGTTCAATAACAGTTGAAGTAAACGGCCTTCCGGTTGCAGATGCCGGCCCTGACAGGATTACAAGTTATGGATCGGGAACCCAACTACTGGGAAGTGCCTCGGGCGGCTCAGGCAATTACATTTACAACTGGGAACCCGAAGGATTGCTTTTCCAACCCAATGAACCACAACCTTTTACTGTTCCCCTGGCAAACGATCAGGATTTTACGCTTGTTGTAACCGACCAATTTTCCGGTTGTGAGAGCGAGCCCGACGAAGTTACGGTGACTGTTAATGGTTCGGATTTAACTGTTGAAGCCCTGGCTGCACCTCCCCTATCGTGTGCAGGCGAAAAAATATCATTGTTTGCCTTGGCCGAAGGCGGAACCGGAGATTATGAATATACCTGGACCTCCGATCCCGAAGGATTTTCAGCCGTTGTGTTCAATCCGGTAGCATACCCCCAAACACCCACTACTTATTACGTTAGCATACACGATGGATACGAATCAACTACCGATTCCATCGAGGTGACCGTTAATGAACTTCCCCAAAAATTCGAGCTTAGTAATGGTGGCTCCTACTGCCCGGGAGAAGACGGTGTTGAAATCACGCTTTCGGGTTCGGAAAAAGGAGCCTATTACCGGCTTTATTATAACGGAACTCCCACCAACCAGGTTAAAAATGGCAAGGGCATTAGCTTGAGCTTTGGTAAGCATGCCAATCCCGGCACTTACACAGTTGAAGCCTTTAATAACACATCAGCCTGTAATGTATTGATGAATGGTTCGGCCACGATAAATACCGGAGTCCTGCCCGAACAGTTTACCGTAATGGGCGGCGGTCATTATTGCGAAGGTACAGGTAGTACCGAAATCTATCTGGCTGGCTCGGAAGTAGGCACAGAATATATATTAAAGTTAAATGATAATAAAATAACCAGCCTGAATGGAACAGGTGTTGAATTTAGTTTTGGCAAGCATATCGAAGAAGGTGTTTACCAAGTGGTAGCTTATTCAGAAACCGGCTGTAAAGAACTCATGCCCGGCAATCCTGAAATTATCATGGATGACGCTCCCGAAAGATACACACTGACAGGTGGCGGTGAATTCTGCGAGGGTGATGCAGGACAACCCATAACGCTTGATCAGTCGGATGAAGGTGTTCAATACTATTTGCTCAAAGATGGTGAAGAAACGGGCAGTGTGCTGAGTGGTGGCGAATCCCTTTATTTCGGGATGTGGGAGCAAAGCGGAATTTATACCATCGAAGCTAAGATACCCGAAACAGGTTGCTCAACTTTAATGGCAAATGAACTTGAAATTATTCAACATCCCCTCCCGGATTTGGAAATTGAGGATAAATCCGAACGAACCTTGATCACCGTTTATCCACAAACCCTTGCTGAATACGTATTCATCCACAACGGAAACATTCTTCAGCAGGGAACTTCAAACACTTTTTATTATGGCGATGCCGGCCTTGACCGTGGAGATACGATAACTGTTGTTGGCACCACTACCAATGGCTGCAGCGAATTAAAGCAAACCACCATCAACATCACCTCCTCCACTAATGCTTTCACTCCGAATGGTGACGGCATTAACGACATCTTTATGAAAGGTGTGGATATCGCGGTATTCAACCGGTGGGGTTTAAAAATTTATGAAGGAACCGGTGGCTGGGACGGCACCCATGAAGGCAGCCGCGTAGCTCCGGGAACTTATTATTACATCTATTACAAAAAAGGGCCGCAAGGCCAAGTATCCGAAACCATTAAGGGATCGGTTACAGTAGTTTATCAAAAATAAATTATGAAAAAGCTATCATTCATCATATTGCTACTTTTTATCTCCTGCTCCCTAACAGGACAGGAGCGCTACCTTGATAAAGCCAGGGGCCACCTGAAAGAAAACGATTTTTTTCATGCCGCCGAAAACCTGGAAAAAGCCCTGGAGCTTACTGGAAACCTGGAAGAACGCAAAAGAATAATGATCGACATTGCCGAAGCCTACATGGCTATGAACTATTTCTGGAAAGCTATCCCCTACTATCAAAATTTCCTGGCCGACGGAACTTGTGAGGATGCGAATATTTATAAACAATACGGCCTTGCTTTGCGGTATACAGGAAAGTATGAAAAGGCCCTGGAACAATTCAATCTGGCGCTGGCATTGTCGCCTAATGATGATGAGACCAGGAATCAAATTGAAAAGATTAAGGCCTGGCGAAACGATAGCCTGAGTCAGCCTTATAACCCGATAACACCTGTTAATCAGCTAAACACTGCTTTCAGTGAATACGGACTGGCATGGGTGGAGAAACAGTTGCTCTTTGCCTCTACCCGTGTTGACTCGGCCGGGCAGGAAATTGACGGAAGAACGGGGCAGGGATATTCAAGAATCTTTATAGCGGCTTTTGATTCCTCAGGCAACTCCTGGCACAACCCCGAAAATATCAGCCCGCAATTGAAAACGGAGTATAATGCCGGCACCTTTACCTTCGACAAGCATCACAACAGCGGTTATTACATGGAATGCAACCGCAAGCACAACTCCTGTAAAATTTATAAAACCAAACTCGAAGGCGGGGAATGGTCAAAAGGAAGACCGGTACCCTTCAATAAAAACACATACAGCATAGGACATCCGGCCCTTACATCCGATGGGCGTTACATGTACTTTGTTTCCGATATGGCCGGTGGACGAGGCGGACGCGACATTTATGTGTCCCGTAAAAAGGCTGAAGGTAACTGGACACTGCCCGTAAATGCCGGCAAAGAGATCAATACTGTTGCCGATGAGATGTTTCCCTGGATATTGGGGGATTCGTTGCTGTTTTTTGCCTCCAAACGCAAGAAAGGTTATGGAGGCCTCGATTTGTATGCTTCATTTATTTATAATGATCAGGCCGGTGAAGCCGTGCATCTTTCAAAACCGTTTAACTCCCCTTCCGATGATTTTTCAATGATTTTGAATGATGACAGTAAAGGCGGTTACTTTGTATCGAACCGGAATTATAAAAACAGTGACGACATCTACAGTTTTCCCAAATTCCCCATTAGCGTGAGGGTTCAAGGCAAGATAACCAAAAAAGGTACCGGAGAGCCCTTTGCCAGGGCAATGGTGATATTTGAACAACCCGGCAACTTCACCGACACTATAAGGAGCGACTCAAATGGAAATTATACCTACATTGTGCTTCAACCTTATACCTATTATGAAATAGAATGCACAGCGCCGGGATTTCATGCCCAACTGCAGCCTCTAACAATATCTGATCCTGACGTTATTTATAAAAGAAAACCACACAAAATTGACTTTGCCTTGCAGAAAGCGGTGCGTGCAGCCATTGCCGGTAAAGTGCTGAATCGTGAAGATAAACAGCCCATGCCGGATGAAACACTGCAGCTTGCAGGCACCAACGGTACCAAGAAAATAACAACAACCAACGAAGACGGTCAATATCAGTTTGAAGAGCTTCCGGCCAATGCCGCATACACGGTAAAAATTTCCAAGGAGGGCTATTTTGCCGAATCGCGCGAATGTGTAATTCCCATTATCGAAGAGCCAACGGTGTTTTCAAAAGACAACGGATGCGATATGGATTTCCTGCTCACCAAAATTCAAAAAGAAAAAGAGATCGTTCTGCAGGATATCTATTACGATTTTGATAAAGCCACCCTGCGGCCAACATCGAAAAAGGAACTGGACAAGCTGGCTTCCATGTTAAAAGAGACTCCCAGGGTGGTCATCCAGATCAACTCCCATACCGACAGCCGCGGAAGTCAATCTTATAACATGAGATTATCGAAACGAAGGGCTAAATCGGTAGTAGATTATCTAACCAAAAAGGGTGTAAACCCCGAAAGGCTTTCTTCCAAAGGCTACGGTGAATCACAACCGCTTATCTCCCAGGCCGGCACCGAGGCGGAACACCAAATAAACCGCCGTACTTCATTTAACATTTTGGAGATCAGGGAAACCGGCGACTCCAAAGAACTGGTATCTGCCGAACAGGAAGATGATCTTACTTTCAGGATACAATTGCTTGTCTCCAAAAGTTCTATCGAAACGGACAAAAGATTCAATGATATTCTACAGAAGCTGCCTTCCCTTGGCATTATCACTTCACCCACCTCTACAGGGCTTTTCCGCTATGAAGCAGGAGCTGTTGAAACCATTGACGAGGCCCGGAAAATGGAACAACAAATTAAGCAACTTGGCTACAAGGATGCGTTTTTGGTAGCTTATCATCGGGAGAACAAAATCCCCCTAAAAAAAGCCATGGAAATGATCGGTAAGAAATCGGTAAAATTGAAATAGGATATGAAAACAAAGGAATACATACTGCTGCTTTTTATTTTAATAACACCTTGGATGGGCGCTGTAGCTCAACACGACATACAATTGAGTCAAAAGGGATTCAACCGCATCGTATATAATCCAGCAGCCACAGGACAGTCAAATTCCGTAGATATGCATCTTTTAGCCCGCCAGCAATGGAATGGTTTTCCCGATGCTCCATCCACACAGGTGGTGAATGTAGGTAATTATTTCGACAAGCTGCGGTTTGGGATGGCCCTAACAGTAATCAACGATGAACTGGGAGCCCAGCAATATCAGAATGTAAAGCTGAAATATGCCTATCATGCCTGGCTAAGCCCATCATCTTACCTTTCTTTTGGAGCAGGCGCCGGATTTATGGCAAAGTCATTCAACCAGGGTGAACTGATCTATGATCAGGATAACGACCCGGCCGCCAACATTAACGAAAGCAGTATTGTCGCCGATTTTGATTTTGGCCTGGAATACAACACGCGCCGCTTTACCCTTGGTGTTTCAGCCACCCACCTGACCAACAGCACCGATAAGCTCGATCTGTTTCAGGTACCTAGGCATTATTACGGCTATGCCAGCTATGATATTAATCTGAGCCATATTATCACTTTCACACCCATGGTTTCGGTAAATCATGTGCAGGAGTTGTGGCTTTACGAATTCACCGGTATGGCGGGCTACAACAACCAATTCTGGACCGGTATGGCTTACAGGCTCGACGAAGCTTATGTGTTTCTTGCCAAAGCCCGCCTGCTCCCTTGGCTGCAACTGGGCTATTCCTATGATATGGATGCCGGAAAATTGCGTTCCTTTAGTGGAACCTCCCACGAGATCATGCTCATCGGTAACATCAATAAAAAAGATATTAACCGTAAGACACCGCGGTTTTTTGATTAATGCCTTCCGAAATTGTTCTTACAACATTATAATAATTCATCTGTATATAGTTTAAATTTTCAATTGTCAGATGCCTGCTTGTTCGGCAAACAGGGAACTACACATGATTAGATAATCATTCCTTTTCCAAATTGAACATTTTTTACATGAATGAGTACTATTAGCATGAATTATTGCTAACCAAAAATTTTAAGCTATGAAACTTATTTTTAACCCGTTATACATGCTTATGCTTGCTCTGTTCATGATGGTTAACAATGGGCAGGCGCAAACACCCGGCAATGTATCTCAAGAACATTCAAGCGAGCAAAGCATATCCCTCGAAAGCGGTTATCAATTTGTATCATCCTATCTGCAGCCATACAACCCGGATATGATGATGATAGCCGAAGAACTGATTTCAGAAGAGAATCTTGATTTTGTCAGGAATTCAGATGGGGAGATGCTCCACAAGATCGGTTCGGAATGGATCAATAACATCGGCGACTGGCAAACCGCCGAAGGTTATCTATTTAAAATGAATAATATGGATGAGTTGACCATTACCGGTGATATAATTGATCCACAAACGCCCATTAATCTTGGCAGCGGCTACAGCTTTGTGAGCTTTTTACCACAGGAACCGCTCAATGCCGGGGAGGCTTTTTCCGGCATTCTTGATAATATGGAGTTCACCAGGGATAGTGATGGTAATATGTTGCAACAAATCGGCGGTGAATGGGTGAATAACATCGGCGATTTGGTGCCCGGAGAAGCTTATCTGGTTTTGATGAACCAGGCTGACGAATTGGTATATCCCAGCAGCACAGCCTGCCCGGATACTTTTACCGATCCGCGCGACGGAAAACAATACACAGCAGTGCAGATTGGTGACCAATGCTGGATGGCCGAAAATATCAATATCGGCACCAGGATAGATGGGCCTGTGGAAATGAGTGACAATGAGACCATTGAGAAGTATTGCTACAATGATGATGAATCGATGTGCGATGAATACGGCGGTTTATACCAGTTTGGCGAAACTGTCCAATACAGCCCCGATACGGCGGCTCAGGGCATTTGTCCGCCCGGATGGCATGTTCCCACCGATCATGAATGGAAAGTGCTGGAAGGAACCGTCGACAGTCAGCATGATGTAGGTGATCCCATTTGGGACAGCACCAATTGGCGCGGTTATGATGTGGGTGTTAAACTCAAGGCTACCTCCGGTTGGAACGGTGGCGGGGGAACCGATGATTACGGTTTTAATGCCAAGCCTTCAGGAGCAAGAACATTTAGTGGATTTTACTTTTATGAAGGCTTGAGAACTTATTTCAGAACCTCTTCAACCGATGAAGGAAACAATGGCTGGCGCCGTTACTTGCATTTTGCTTCCGGTCAATCGAGTCGCTTTACCTTTACCAATCAATGGGGGCAGAGTGTTCGGTGTATTAAGGATTGATGATCAGTATGTAAGTTTCTTCCAGGCAGTTTGCTATAAATAGTTGGCAAAAAGCTGTTGGCAGTTGGCAGTTGGCAATCCGGATCCATTGCCAACTCCCAACTGTCAACGCTATTGAACAATTACTTTTCTCTCCAAAACCCGTTTTCCGGTGACGATCCGGAACAAATAAATCCCGCTTTCAAATCCATTTACATCAATGCTGATAGAATTATCAGTATTGGCTTTTTCATCGATCAATTTGCCGGAATGATCATATATCCGGAGCAACTCAATAACATCCGGTGCGCTAATATGAACCTTATTGGAAGTTGGATTGGGATAAAGCTCCAACATTTGTAAAGCATCTTCTGCTTCTTCGCTTTTGGTAATCCGGGCCATACTGAACTTGCCATCGCCTTTGGGATAGGTTGTTCCGGTATAGCCTTCTGCATATTGATCCAGCATTTCAACATCGAGTTCAAATTCCCGCTCTTGGCTGGCATCATAAAGGCTAAGGCGGATGGGGTCACCGGCTTTGTATCCTTTTCCTTCCAAAAGGGTGCTGAAAACAGCCAGGTCGTTTTCAAGGGCATTGCTTCCGGTCAGTTTGGTTGATCCCAGCAGTTTATCGCCTGCCCAGGCTGCTACCTCATCACCGGCTTCTATAACATCACCCGGTACCAGGTACATGGTGTAAACCGGATCGGCGGGATTGCCTCCTTTAAAATGGTAATAATCTGAATCATCCCGAAGTAGGGATTTGGCTTCACTTGCGTTTGAGGGATAAAACAGGCTATCTGCGCCGTCCATACTGACCAGGTAGCCTTGCCCGGGCTCCAGGTTACCGATATTGTTCACCCATTCAGAACCTATCTGTAGTAATGAATTCCCTTCGCTGTCGCGCATAAAGTCGAGGTTTTCGAGGATTTGCTCCGAAGCCTCCAAAGCATCCATAGGCGCATGAGGCAGGTAACTAATAAAGGTATAACCCGCTTCAAGCGCCTGCGTAGTATTATCGCTGATGTAGTTACCGTTGATCAAAAGCTCATCATCGGCATTCATTTTAAACAGATAGCCCTCGTTGGTTTGCCAGTCGCCTATTCCGTTCACCCATTCCGGCCCGATCTTTTGCAACATATTCCCATCGGAATTGCGGGCAAAATCGAGGGTTTCGTCGCTGATCAAGTCACCGCAAAGGTTTATCATATCAGGATTAAAAGGGATGATGTAACTGGAAGCAAAGCTATATCCGTCGTTCAGGACAATTTGCTGCTCACCGCCGCTTTCAAAGGCTATGTCGATCATGCTGTATTGGCCGTCGCCGGGAGGAAACACCTCTTCCATCCAGGCATCACCATATGGATTGGAAAAACCAACGTTTGCATACTCATACTCAGCTTGTTCGCTCACATCCCAGCATTTCAGGATTACTGGGTTGCCAGGCGTGTAGGTGCTGCCTTGGTAGGTATTCGACCATGCAATGATCATTTGATCAAAAACATTACCGGGATCAAAAGATTCCTCAATAAAAAGTTGGCCTACCAAGCCGTCACCATCGAATATCGCCAATTCATCGCCATACTCAAGATCGATTCCATCCAATGTTGCCGAATACATGTAGATGGTCCATATCGGATCGGCAGTTCCTCCCCAGAACTCCCAATGATCTTGATCCGGATTGACTTGAATATAATTACTTTTTGTTAATGTGCTGGAGTCCGAGGTGTTATAGACCGTCAGGGTCACATCATATGCCCCGCCGGTATTGTAGGTCACCGTTGGGTTTTGTTCGGTTGACGTTTCCGGGGTTCCGCCTTCAAAGCTCCATTCCCATGAGGTTGGTCCACCGGTGGATTGATCGGTAAAGCTCACGGATCCGCCTTCGTTGATCATGGTATCATTGGCCTGGAATTGGGCATTGAGGTTTGAACCGCTGCCGCCAAGGCTTCCGTCAAGGTTGATGTTCTGACCATAAATATCAACCGAAGCATTGCGGGAATCATCCCAGGTGGCTATCCACTGACCATTATTAAAATGATTCACCACCGGATGCACCTTGCCCGATTCCACCGAGCACATGGGTACTTTTTCTTCCGCCCAAACAAACTCACCTTCTGTATCGATGCGCATGGCTTTTATGCCATATGCATTGCTGTTAAAGGCTTCTTCATAAAATACCACCATTTCTTCCTGTGAGCTGCGGGCGCCAAAGGGCAACACATCAGTAGAAGACAGCTCAATAAAAGTTTTTCCGCTGCTGCCCCATAAGCGGCTACCGTCAACAGCAATCTTTTGACCATAAATTCCACGATTGTTCTGGCTACCATCCATCTCGTTCCAGAACACATAGATGTCTTCCGAGCCTGTGGGCAAAGCCAGTTGGGCATAAAAGTTATTCCGGTTTGCCTGTGTTGACGCTTCCACACCATTATCGGTAAAAAGCATTTCGCCCTGAGCATTCACATGTTGCACAAACACACTGGAAAGCATATCCTCATCGCGGTCGTCGTGCCAGGCGATGTAAAAACCATCTTGCCCGTCGCTAACCATCGGAAATACCTGTGTCCATGAGGAAATTCCCGTGGCATCAGAGATTACGGCATCTTCTTCCCATACGGCGTTGCCACTATCATCATAGCGCTGCGCATACACATAGCGATCGGGTGCCCAGGAAGGGCCTTCGTCTTCAAAAAATTTCATGATCACATCATCATCACCAACAGGCATCAACTGCGGCCATGAAAACGTGTTATCGCCGCTCATGGTGATACCTTCTTCGCCCCACAGCAATTCACCTTCGGGTGAGATTTTCTGGCGAACGATGTCGTAGTTTGCCGCCCAGGCCACCACAGCATCGTTGCTGCCGGTAACCGTTACTTTAGGTGAAACATCGAAAGCCGGGCCGCTGGATAACTCCAAACCGTCTTCACCCCAGAGAAATTCACCGGAAGGGTCGATGCGATAGGCAAAAACATCATTATCCCCGTTGCGAATATCCTGAAATACAATAATGGCGCAGCCGGTGTGGTCAACCGTCATGTCATAATCGGTAAGCCACGACATGGCAGGATGGTCACTCACCAGTATGCCTTCTTCGCCCCATTGCTTGTTGCCATCAACATCGAAGCGTTGCAGACGCACATTGTAATTACCTGTTGCATTAGAAAACCAGGAAACATAGGTAGTTCCATCATCGGCAGTAGCGATTTTGGAAATAGCTTGTTCTCCATCGGCAGTGGAGATAGCAAGGTTCTCATTCGGATCGGTGGGCCACTGTGCCCTAAGGCTTAAGCCGGCGATCACGGCTATTAGAATAAAAAGTGTAGATTTTTTCATGTTTGTATCCCCATTTTAAATAAAAAGCAAAATTAGGATAAACTATATAGAAATGCTGCATTTTTTTATGATGCTGATTCCGAGAAGGACAATATGATTTTATCTCACTATAGGTTTTGATCCTTTAAACCAGGATGAATGGTAAGAACAGAACGCAGATAACACAGATTGAGCGCCCGCCTGACCGGACGGGCGCTTATTTTGGTTATTTTTTATCAAACAGAAAATGCCACAGGTTACTCGCCTTTACTCGCCAGCTTTTCGAACATGGTGCCATTTTTTATGATCTCAATGGCCCGTTGCAGCTCGTCATCTACACCGTGTATCACTTGGTAATAGGCGCTTATATCGAAGAGGTTATTAGCGATCAAACCTTTTAAGACATGGGTCATGAATTTTTCGGAGCGCTTGAATTCCTCCTCCACATATTCCACATCACGTTCAGTGGCAAAATCGATGAAATCCTTCATCATTTTATCCTTTACCTCAAAACCGGCTACAAACTCACCGGTGTTCTTGTAGTTGCGTTCCAGCTTATTGCGGTTTTTCTCCAGGTATTCAAGGATAAATTCATTCATCAGGCCTTTGCGACGGATGTCGGTGTAGTAATCGGATACGTGGGTTGTATCGAGGGGGATAAAGACATCGGGCATAATGCCGCCGCCACCGTATACCACGCGGTCGTTGATCTTGGTGAAATATTTAAGGGAATCGGGAAAATCAATGCTGTCAGCGTTAACCAATTCGCCTTCTTCGAATCGTTTCTTGAAATCTTTGTAATAATCTTCCACGCCGTTTTCATAGGGTTTTTGTATGCAACGTCCGGTAGGTGTGTGATAGCGGGCAGTGGTGAGGCGGATCATGGCGCTGTCGGGCAGGCGGAAAGGCCGCTGTACCAAACCTTTGCCAAACGAGCGACGACCAAGTACCAAACCGCGATCCCAGTCCTGCACGGCACCCGAGACAATCTCACTGGCCGATGCCGAGCCTTCGTTAATGATCACGATCAATTTTCCTTCTTCGAAGCCTCCCTTGCGGGTGGAGTGAAATTCTTTTTTAGGGCTACGCATTCCCTCGGTATAGACAATCAATTTATTATCATCAAGGAATTCATCGGCCAGATCAACCGCTACGTTCAAGTAACCACCTGAATTGTTGCGCAGGTCCAGGATAAGATTCTTCATGCCCTCTTTCTTCAAGGTCTTCAACGATTCATTAACTTCGTCCATAGTGGTGCGTGAAAAGCGGTTGAGCTTGATAAAACCGGTTTTATCGGTAAGCATAAAGGTGGCATCAACGCTGTTAATGGGGATCTCATCACGAGTAATGGTAAAATCGATCAATCCTTTGCGGCTTTTACGAAAGATGCTAACCGTTACCTTGGAACCTTTTTTTCCGCGCAGATGGTCGATCACATATTGATTATCGATGTTATCACCCGTAGCATTTTCACCGTCGATCTTCACGATCTTGTCGCCGGCCATAATACCCAGTTTATCGGATGGGCCTCCTGGTATTGCCGAAACCACGAGAATGGTATCATCATGGATTTGGAAGCGTATCCCTACTCCCTCGAAATTCCCTTCGAGTGGTTCGTTGGTTCGTTTCACCTCTTCCGGTGGAATGTACACTGAATGAGGGTCGAGTTCCTGGAGCATTTCCACAATGGCTTCTTCTACAAGTTTATCATTGTGCACACTATCAACATAAGCATAGTTAATGATCTGCATGGCCGAGGCATATTTGCGCACCGCCTCGCGGGTATCATTACTTTGTGTAAAGCCCTGGTTTGAAATGAATACAGTAAGTAAAAAGACTAAAAGCCAATTTCCGCTTGATTTAAAAATTTTCATTGCTGACATATTATTCCAAATATTCTGAATGATTTTATGATTTCAATATTGATCAATTTTAATTTATCCCGATAAACTGAGATTACCGGCACCAAAAACTTCGTCACATGCTAAAATACAATATTTTTTTTACACTGTTGTCCGGCGAAAATGCATTTAGCAAGGAGATTCTCTACCTGTTCGGCAGACAGGCTCGCTTCATGCCGATCCCGATAGTCCCGATGGCTATCGG
>JAIPAP010000075.1 GCA_021740045.1 Bacteroidales bacterium | reverse complement strand
CGTATTTACCGAAATAAAGACCATTTGTGCCTCGCGGATGCCTTTGTCAATATCGGAGGTGAAAAACAGGTTTCTGCCTCTTGCTTCGGCAACTACTTCTTTCAACCCGGGTTCGTACACCGGCAGGTTGTCCAGGTTTTCATCGTTCCACTCGGCAATGCGTTGCGGATTTACGTCAACGACATTTACGGTAATTTCCGGGCACTTTTGTGCAATTACTGACATGGTTGGTCCGCCTACGTAGCCGGCACCGATGCAGCAGATGTTGGTGATTTTTTTCATATTATGGTAACTTTTTTAGGTTCTGGAGTTGTGATTGCGAAGCGTAAGGGGCATGGAGGGCGGGGGCAGTTCCAAACGGTCTGTCATTCCATTAATGCATGGAATGGCAGGTTTAGGATTTACTCTTAACCGATAATTGTCTATATTTTTGAATAACAGATTTTTATGTTATTCTGGTCAAATTACGCTTGGGGGCGTTACGCCTGGAAGCGTAGTATGAAAGCTTGAAAAATGGGTCGCTGTATGTATATTCATGTTCATTCTTTCTTTTCATAAAAAACCTTCCCATATTGATCAATATGCTTCTTAAGGGCTTTGTTTTCGATTGAATCATAATCAATTACATCTACATAATAGGGTATGGGAAGCTCCTGATTCAACGTTGTGCTGATCTTATTACTAAGAGTATGATCAGCATTAAAGGTTTGTATAGCTATATCAATATCCGATCCCTTTTTTGCATTTCCCAAAGCCCTTGATCCATATAATATAGCTTTTCGAATGTTAGCTTCGGCCGCTATGGTTTCGATTATCAATTTTAATGAATTTTCAGTTACTCCAATATTCATTTTTCAGATAGTTGTATAGCTTTTCCAAATGTTCATAATAGTTGAACCGTATGAGCTGGAGGGCTTTATTAAAGTTCTCCTCATCATAGGTATGTGTCAGCAGGTTCCTTTGATTATGCATGTTGAACCATACCTCGCCATTATCGATTACATTGTATTTAAAAGCTTGTTTAATTACATCTCTTGGAAATCCCGCTTCAACCTGTTGATTCTCCAGGTAATCCTTAATGGTCTTCCAGGCCAATTCGTATGTGTATTCAAACCGCTGTATCAAACCTTCCTTTGCAAGTTCATCGAGCTTATTAAAATCTTCTATAGCCTCTTTAAGCTTCAAAAAAGCTTTTTGGAAATTCTCGAATCGTTGTCTCCACCGTATTTCTTTTGGATTCTCCATGCTTTAATCATTGCTGTTTTATCTCAACATATTTTAGCTATCTACGGATTCGGAGAGCAGGTATCCTCTACGCTCCATGCTCTTAGCTCCATGCTCTGCGCTCTGCACTCTATCATTCCGCCGGGAATATCTTCCTTTCGTTCAGGTAGTTGATGATGCTTTCGGGATTCTTTCCGTCCTTTTCGGGATTAATAATGATTTGTGCCTCGGCTGGGGCTTCAAAAGGCTCATCGAGACCTGGCATATAGTCGAGCTGACCTTTTTCAGCTTTTTCGAATAGCTCGGGCTTTTGCTGCTTGCAATAGTCGAGGCTGGCGTCCATGTGAATAAGATGGAAGCGGCCGTTGCCGATGATCTCGGCTACTTGCTTGCGTATGTTATCATCCGGAGAGATGAAGGAACATATGGTAAT
This sequence comes from Bacteroidales bacterium, assembly GCA_021740045.1. GTDB lineage: Bacteria > Bacteroidota > Bacteroidia > Bacteroidales > JAIPAP01 > JAIPAP01. Next base: position 19,750 of record JAIPAP010000075.1, on the reverse strand, counting down.
GATGCCTTGATCATTCAGTATACGAGCAACATGGGCTACGCGTCGCAAGTGTTCGGTACGGTCGGCGGGGGAATGGTCGAGCTCGCGCGAGAGGCCGGAGCGAACCGTACTACCGTCCATCAGTACCACTGTAGCACCCAGATCGAATAGCTGCTTTTCGAGACTATACGCCAATTCATTTTTCCCGGAACCATGCAAGCCGGTGATCCAGATAGTGTGTCCTTTTTGGTTGTAGCGCTTTTCGCGTTCCTTTTGTGTTACCAGGGCTTCACCGCGGTAAATTTTTTCCCGGTCCATATCGGTGATGCGTGAAGGCAGATCACGATCACTGAGTTTGTCCAGGATCATACCCACTGCACTGGTATTATGACTTACAGGATCGATCAGGATAAATGATCCTGAAATGGCATTTTTTTCATAAGGATCGAAGAATATGGGCTTCATGGTAGTGATCACTGCCCGTCCGATCTCATTCAATTCAAAAGCATCCACATTCTTTTTCTCTAAGGTATTCACGTCGATGCGGTAACGGATGTCGTCTATCCTGGCTTTGGTGGTATTGGTGGTGTGTTTGATGTAAAACTGGGTTTCGGGGTCCATGGGTTTTTCGTCCATCCATACCAGCATGGCTTCGAAATGCCGCTCTACCCGCGGAAGATTATCGGGATGCACCAACATATCGCCGCGTGATACATCGATCTCATCTTTCAGGGTAACAGTGATCGCTTGCGGCGGAAAAGCATATTCCTGCTCATCCCCGGACCCGATAACTTTAGTTACCCGTGATTTTCTACGTGAGGGCAACACCATGACTTCATCACCTTTACTAATGATCCCTGACGCCAGGGTGGAGGCAAAGCCACGGAAATCGAGTGAGGGACGATTAACAAATTGAACGGGGTACCTCATGTCATCGAAGTTGCGGTCGCTGCTCACATGCACATTTTCGAGGAATTCGAGCATGCTTTCACCATGGTACCAGGGCATATTTTTAGAGTTGTCCACCACGTTATCGCCCTTCAGGGCCGACATAGGTATAAAATTCACATCCCTGATGTCGAGGCCGGTAATGAAATTTTTATAATCAGCAACGATTTGGTCATAAGTTTCCTGACGGTAATCCACCAGGTCCATTTTATTAATGGCTACCACAACGTGCTGGATGCCGAGCAAATTCACCAGGAAGGTATGACGCTTAGTTTGTGTGATCACCCCGTGCCGGGCATCTACTAACAAGATCGCCAAATTGGCAGTGGAACCCCCGGTGATCATATTCCGGGTATATTGTTCGTGCCCAGGGGTATCGGCAATAATGAACTTACGCTTATTGGTGGAAAAATACCGGTAGGCCACATCAATGGTGATGCCTTGCTCGCGTTCTGCTTTCAGGCCGTCGAGTAGGAGGGCGTAGTCGATGTCCTCGCCGGCATGCCCTACGCGTTTACTATCGCGTTCCAGCGCTGAGAGCTGGTCTTCATAAATTCGTTTACTATCGAATAACAATCGTCCGATCAGGGTGGATTTTCCATCATCCACCGATCCTGCCGTAAGCAGTCGCAATAAATCCTTTTTCTCATCCTGATCGAGAAATGCCTTTATGTCGAGTTGTTCTTCTGGTGTCATAACGCTGTCAGTTTGCTATATTGATTAATGAATATTTTTTTTCGTGATGATGAAATGTATGTAGTTAATTGGTAAATAGGTAATTGGTTGATTAGTTAATTGGTTAATTGGTTGATTGGTTGATTGGTTAATTGGTTAATTGGTTGATTGGTTGATTGGTTAATTGGTTAATTGGTTAATTGGTTAATTGGTTAATTGGTTGATTGGTTAATTGGTTGATTGGTTGATTGGTTGATTGGTTGATTGGTTGATTGGTTGATTAGTTGATTGGTAAAGCGTTGTAGTAATCATAATGCGCATTTCAATCATTACATTTTAGAGCGTAAATATTTATTATAACCATTGATTTTAATGATCAATTGATCAAGAAGTTGGTGTAATTCATTGTAATTCTCTTGATTAATCAGTCCTCTTTTTATTAGTATTGATAACCAGAATCTACTTTCAAAAGCAGAACCTCTTGCGTAATTATTAAAATTGATTGATTCCTTGTAATGATATCTCCCATAGCCTTCAGCTATATTAGCCCCAATTGAGTCGGAAGAATCAGGAAACTGATTGCCAATATGGAATTGAAAATTCTTTGATAAAGAACTGTAAATATCCCATGCTAGATTCGAAATCTGGATTGCTAATCGATAGATTTCCAGTTTCTCAAGTGTATTTTCCAAGCTTTCAGTTTTAATTCATCTTATGCTGCTGCTACCAATCAACCAATTAACCAATTAACAAATGTTTCAAAATCAGCTTTATCATCCATAATTTCACTTAATTAATAAAATTAATTACCGCCCAGGCTATTCGGGGACTACCAACTACTGACTACCAACAACCAACTAAAAATACCCTTCCCGCTTCTTTTGCTCCATGCTGGCGTCCTGATCGAAGTCGATGACGCGGGTGGTGCGTTCCGATTTGGTGGTGGTCATCATCTCTTCCACGATCTTCTCTACGGTATCGGCTTCGGATTCTACGGCGCCGGTTAAGGGGTAGCAGCCCAATGTCCGGAAACGGACTTTTCTCATTTGGGCAGTTTCGGCCAGCTCCTTGGGCATGCGGTCGTCATCTACCAGGATCAAGGCGCCGCTGTATTCAACTACCGGACGTTCTTTGGCAAAGTATAGCGGTACAATGGGAATATTTTCAAGACGAATGTACTGCCATATGTCCAGCTCAGTCCAGTTTGACAATGGGAATACGCGTATGGATTCTCCTTTATGGACTTTGGCATTATAGATATTCCACAGCTCGGGACGCTGGTTTTTCGGATCCCACTGGTGGAAGCTGTCGCGGAAGGAGAAGATGCGTTCCTTGGCTCTTGATTTCTCCTCATCACGGCGGGCTCCTCCAAAGGCCGCATCAAAACCGTATTTGGTGAGTCCTTGCAATAGGGCCTGGGTTTTCATGATGTCGGTATGGACTTTACTGCCGTGGGTGAAAGGTCCTACTCCGGCTTCAAATCCTTCTTTGTTGTAATGAACGATCAGGTCCCAGCCTTTTTCTTTGGCATACCTATCGCGGAACTCCACCATTTCGCGAAATTTCCACTTGGAATCGATGTGCATCAATGGGAAAGGTACCTTACCCGGTGCAAATGCCTTTTCGGCCAGGCGTACCATCACCGATGAGTCCTTTCCGATGGAATAAAGCATCACCGGATTCTGAAACTCAGCGGCCACCTCCCGGATAACGTGTATCGATTCCGCCTCCAGTTGTCGTAAGTGTGTTAAAGTGTATTGATTCATGGTGTCTGTATTGTCGTTTATAGTTGCTTATTATTTAAGAATGCATTTGGGCGCTGGTTATTGTGCAGTTGAGAGTAGAAGGAAGAAGATAGAAGGTAGAAGGTAGAAGGGAGAAGGGAGAATTAATATTTTTTCCAGTTTTTTTGAAGCGTATACAGCATTGCCCCGATTTCTTCATATTTGTTATCAAGTGTTTGATGAATATCATTTGAGATATAATCACATTTTATGGCAAAATCCAGCCATGTGCGAGTTTCCTCGCTAGATCCAAGTGAATCAATTAAGTGACGAATGAAAACTTGTTCATATGATCTTTTTGCATAGCCTTCTCTGATATTTGCAGCTATTGATCTTGAGGATCGGACCATTTGGCTTGTCAAACTGTATTTTTCCTCATCCGGAAAGTTTCGTGTTAGATGAAAGATATCCATCGCTGTATTAAACGCAGCGTTATACACCTTTAAATCCTTAATATTTTGAATGGCCATGGTTACGAATTTTTATTCATACTAAATAATAAAATAAGTTGCTGTATTACTGTTAAATAAAATCACTGGTATCTAAAGAAGTTTCATCTATCACCTGCCTACAGAAACTTTAACCGGAAACCAGTGAAATATAATATACTCTACTATCTTCCTTCTACTCTCTATTATCTATTTTCTTCCTTCTACCTTCTACCTTCTACTCTCCATAGTACCCCCGGTACCAGTCCACAAACTTTCTTACACCGTCCAGTATGGGGGTGTTGGGTTTGTAGCCCACGGTTTTTTCCAGATCCGTGGTGTCGGCGTAAGTAGCCGGTACATCGCCCGGTTGAATGGGCATGAGGTTCTTTTGGGCTTCCTTTCCGATTGTGTTTTCAATGGCGCTTATAAAATCCATAAGCTGAACAGGGGAGGAGTTGCCGATGTTGTAAAGGTGATAGGGCGCTGTAGGACTGGTTGAGGGATCAAGGTTTAATTCTTCGACGATGCCGGAAACCTGTTTTTTAGCAGATATGGGATTTTCATCTTCCTCTACGCCGGTTTTTTCTTTCTGTTCAGGCGGAGTATCCATTACCCGGATCACGCCTTCCACAATATCATCCACATAAGTGAAATCACGCTTCATATTGCCGTAATTGTAAACGTCAATGGGCTTGTCCTCGAGGATGTTTTTCGTGAAGATGAACAGGGCCATGTCGGGTCGCCCCCAGGGTCCGTAGACGGTGAAAAAGCGCAATCCGCTGGTTGGGATGTCATATAAATGGCTGTAAGTGTGAGCCATGAGTTCATTGCTCTTTTTGGTGGCGGCATAAAGGGCAATGGGATGATCGACAGTATCGGAAGTGGAGAGGGGCATTTTTTTATTCAAGCCGTACACACTGGAACTGGAGGCATAAACCAGATGTTTAACCGGATTATGCCGGCACGCCTCCAAAATGCTGAGTGTTCCGGTAATGTTACAATCGATATATGTCCAGGGATTTTCAATGCTGTATCGAACACCGGCTTGCGCAGCTAGATGGACCACCCGGTCGAATTGTTCCCGTTCAAATAGTTCTTCTACTGCATCCTGATCTTCAAGTGCTAATCGTATAAAACGGTATCCTTCATGCTTTGAGGATTGATAAACAGTCCCGTAATTGAGTGGTGAGGTCCTTTCAAGGGTTTCATACACTGCAGGATGGAGTGCAGAACGCTTGCCGGTTTTGGTGCTTTTAACTTGAGCATCCGAATCAGGATGATCATTGACTGAAAATGCATCATGATTTCTGGAATCAATAATCTCCAGTTGATATTGAATAGCAGAGCTATTTGTTATCCCTGTTTCTTTCAAACGGTCGTACTTCAACCGGACATCATAATATTCATTGATGTTGTCCAGTCCTACAACCTGATCGCCACGATCGATAAGTTGCTTTACCAGGTGAAATCCGATGAATCCTGCAGTACCTGTTACCAGTATTTTTTCGCCAGCCATGAGTGGGGGTGATTGGTTAATTCGTTAATTGGTTAATTGGTTGATTGCCTGCCTGCCGGAGGTAGGGTTAATTGGTTGATTGCCTGCCTACCGGAGGTAGGGTTGATTGGTTGATTGCCTGCCTACCGGAGGTAGGGTTGATTGGTTGATTGGTTGATTGGTTGATTGGTTGATTATCTGCTTACTATCTTAGCCAGTAGATGATGGCGTATCAATTTTTTCATAACGATGAACGATGAAATTCCTAAACTTGATCATATCCCGGTAATTATCCGCATTTTTAATCATTCCGATTCTGGCAAGCTCCTCCAGATTCTGAACTGCCGTTTCTTTGGGTTGGATATTGTGAAGTGCCAATATTCGTTCACTTACGTCGATCATAATTTCAATGGATACCTGCAATGCTCTTTCTAAAGCATTTTGAAGTAAACTGCTATTTTTCAGCTTTTCGAAACTATCGATCTCCCAGCTTTCAATTTCCGAAAGCTTATCTTCTATTAGCCTCAGCTTTCTTTCAATGATCCCATTGAACGTCATATCCTCTATATTCTAACTGTTTTTTCATCCAGTATATCTTATCCTCGTATAAGCGGCAAGTTAGCGAGTAATACGCTGCATATTGATCCATAGCTTCATCCCTAACAAAAAGTCGCTTTCCCTTAAGCATTTCCATGGCAAGTAAAGGGTCGGCATCATTCATTATTTTGAGATCGATATTTTCATTGCCCGTTGTGTCTTCTATTTTCCCCAGGATTTTTGGGATTAAATCGACAAGGTCTTTTTTGGGAGAAAGATAAACGCCTACATCCAAATCACCACCTTTCCTTATTTCACCGTCTTGAGCTGAACCAAACAGGAAAGCGAACCGGATTTGCGGGAAATGGTTTTTTAAGGCTGTTGCTATTTTTTCGGCGTCGATTTTCATTAATCGGTCGATTCTTTCCAATCAATAACTCTCTAAATGGGTTACTTGCAAAATCGTATTGTTTACTCTCTAAGCCCCATACTCCATGCTCCATGCTCTATACTCCATGCTCTATACTCCATGCTCTATGCTCCATGCTCTATGCTCCATGCCCTATACTCTTAGCCCTATGCCCTTAGCCCTTTGCTCTGAGCTCTTAGCTCTTTGCTCTGCGCTCTATACCATTCGCCATTCTCTGGTTATCTTTTTCATAGAGGACTAAACCGTAATCATTCAATTCCTTACAAAAATTACTATCTATTCTTCTTTTTCCTGCCGGTTTCTCACCGAAGCCATTTTTTCCTGGAAGTTATAATGTCCCGAACTCTCGATAGCTTTTAGCACAATGTCCTTCACATTTTTATCGGCGTTCTCCACTTTTTGATAAAGTTGATTGATCAAATCCTGCTGATCTTTGATCTTGTTCTCAAGGGTTTGAATTGTTTGATCTTTTAGCTTAAGCTCTCCCTGGTATTCTTTGTTTATCAGGTCTTTTTCTGCCTTGAACTGTGCGTTCAGTTTTTCACTGATCTCTTTTTCCTTATCCTTCACAGCTTTTTCCAACTCCGCCGGGAAATTTTCAGCTTTCGCCTTTAATTCTTCAAATTCCTGTTCCTTCTCTTTAAGGTTTTCTTCCCTGGTGCTGATCTCTTTTTCAAACGCATCGCGTTTTTCTTTCAGTTCCTTTTCCTGGGCTTCTACCTTTTCTTTATAAGCATCTTCATCCTTTTTACGTTTGAGTTTGAGGTTGTAATTGTATTCCTCTTCCTCGCGCTTTCTTTCTTTGGCTAGTTGTTCCTTTTCTTCCTTCAGGTTTTGCTCCGTGTCTTTCTTTTCCTTTTCCCATGAAGCGCGCATTTCTTTCATCTCATTTTCCAGTTCGGCTTTCTTTTGCTTATGCGCTTCGATAAGGATGGCAAGGGAATCGGCCTCAGCGCGTATTTTGTATAGTTTATCAAGGCTTTCCTCTTCCTGTTTGATCGCTTCCTTTAAACGGTTCAGTTTTTTATGTTCTTCAACCAGCTTGTCTTCAAGCTCATCGAGGGTTTGGTTGGTATGTATTTTAAGGTTGGTAATGTTTTTCATTACCGTATTCGGCGATTGTTCAGCTACTTCATTTACCTGCTTTTTTTCGGCGATTTCATCTTTAGCTATACCTTCTTCGCCAGTTGTTTGTTTTTGCTGTTCAAGTTGCTCCTTCAGCTGGTTGTAGGCATCTAAAATTTCTTTCTTAGTATTTTTACTACTAATTTCTGGGGTTTGCATAGACGATTGATTTTGGTTTACCGTAAAATTAATAATTTATGACTATAAGATTGCTTGTTGAATGATTGATAAAAAATCTTCATTCTCTGCATCCTAAGCTTTCTGTCATCTCACAGCTCCGCCTCGTAAGTCACATAGCGAATATGTAACTATATTGAAAACAAGATGTTACATAAAGCGGGGAGTTTTCCCACTTTATGCTTCCCAGGCCTTTACGGTCTGTTTTTTGATTAAATAGCTTACCGGTACTTCAACTAAAATGGATTGCCCGATATGATCGATGCGCACCAGCATTTTCTTGGTTCCGCGGTGTTCAACCAGTTCTCCTTGCAAACCCATTAAGGTTCCGGCTTTTATTTCAATTTTATCACCCTTTTCAAGGGTTTCTCTGGTAACTTCCAGTTCCTTGTCGGAGGCTACCAACAGTTTAAGGTCTTCTATCTGTTTATCGGGAATAGCAACGGCCCTGCCCGAAAATGTAATGAAACGAACGGCCCCATCAGTTTCCAGCACCCGAAGGTATTCGCGATCATTTGAAATATGCACGAATACATAGGAACGGATCAATGGGAGCTCGACTTTTTTTCGGCGATCGCTCCATTGCCTGATGGTTTTGATAAGCGGAAGATAGCATTCTATACCCTTTTCATCAAGCAACTGAGCAAGCTTCTTCTCGTTACGTGACTTGGTATAAACGGCATACCATCGCTTTTCTTCACTACGTATAGTTTTTGTTTGAATTTCTTCAGCCATTACTTTTCCTCCCACAAAAGTAACAATTCACTTGGATGCTGATCATTGGAATAGTGCCGGAATTCCTCCTCAGTCATTACAAGATAACGGATCTTGCGTTTGATCATGTTTTCAGTCTTTGAGATAAGTTTGGTAAGATACTCACGGTTTAGGGAGCCGCTAACGAATAATAAATCGATAATGCTGTTATCAATGCCTTTGGCAAAATCGCCGATTACCATTACTTTTTTTACATCACCTAGCTTATGAATAACATTTTCAACAATATGCTGAAAACCAATATGTTTCATTAAAATATTATGAATGTCATCGAATAACGGATGTTCAATGTTGGCCTGGTACATTTTTTTGTTGCCATCGATCATTGAATTTAACAACCCTGCTTCTTCAAATTTGTTCAGCTCTTCCCTTACAGCATTAGTGGATTCGTTAAAATCCTGGGCCAGGTTTCTTAAATATGCCTTGCTCTTGCTGTTGATAAAGAACCGCAGCAATATCTTAATACGCGTTTTACTTGTAATCAGGGTTTCAAGCATTGATCTTTATGTACTTGTATTAAAAATGAGTAGCAAAACTACTCATTCTTTATACACAATGCAATAGCTCAGCATAAACTTTATGTTAAGAGGATGTTAAAAACTTAGATTTATAGTTTTCTCAAATTTCCAGGTTTCTCTCAGTTACAATTTTAACTTCCTTATTTTTGCACCTTCTACCTTCTATGTACTCCAAACTCCAAGCTCCAAGCTCCATGCTCCAAGCTCTATGCTCCATGCATTTTGGGTAAATACCTGGCAGAATAAATTCATCTCATTTAAAAACGGCTTATTTAGAATAGCCGGCTATAGCCTGCCATCCACCGTCTGTTTATCAAAGAAACCTTTAATATCATATAACACAGTGCTACCGTTTTTGAGATTGGTGAATTTGACATCCCTGAACTTGTCATGGGCTACAGCCAAGATAATTGCATCATAAGTATGATCGGATTTTTCCTGCCGGTCGATGGTTGATAATAAACCAATAGCGTATTCTTTTTTTACCTCCTCAGGATTGGCCCAAGGGTCGAAGACATCAACATTGCATCCAAAATCCTTCAGTTCGGTGATCACATCAATAACTTTGGAATTACGGATATCGGGGCAGTTTTCTTTGAAAGTGATCCCTAAAACCAAAACATTAGCATGTGCGATGGTTTGCTTTTTCTGGATCATCAGTTTGATCACGTTATTGGCGATGTATATGCCCATGTTGTCGTTCAGGCGGCGGCCGGCGGTGATCGTCTCAGGGTTGAGGCCGGCTTCCTGGGCTTTGAAAGTCAGATAATAAGGATCCACGCCAATACAGTGGCCACCAACCAAGCCGGGGCGGAAAGGCAGGAAATTCCATTTGGTACCGGCAGCTTCGAGTACTTCCAATGTATCGATGCCCAGCCGGTTGAATAAAACAGCTAATTCATTTACAAAGGCGATATTCAGATCACGCTGAGTATTTTCGATTACCTTGGCAGCTTCAGCTACTTTAATATTGGAAGCTAGGTGAGTGCCGGCCTCGATAACCGTTTTGTAAAGATCATCGATTTCCTTAGCAATTTCCGGGGTTGAACCGGAGGTGACCTTTTTGATCTTGGTAACCGTATGAACCTTATCTCCCGGGTTGATGCGCTCGGGTGAGTATCCGGCATAGAAATCACGGTTAAATTTCAAACCGCTTGTGCTTTCAATTACGGGAATACAATCTTCTTCAGTAGCGCCGGGGTATACGGTAGATTCATAGATCACAACATCGCCTTTGGAAATTACTTTACCTACGGTTTCCGAAGCCTTGATCAAAGGAGTAAGGTCGGGATGGCGGTTCTTGTCGATAGGAGTGGGGACGGTAATAATATAATAATTACAGTCCCCCAGGTCTTTCACCTTATCAGTAAGATACATTCCCGTTTTACCGGGTTGGATAAGTTGTTTACTCAGCACCGACTGCAGATTATCATCTTCTACCTCCAATGTGGAATCGTGCCCGGCATTTAGCTCATCAATACGGTTAGGCTTAATATCAAAACCAGCCACCGGGTATTTTTTTGCAAATTCCACGGCCAGGGGAAGTCCTACATATCCCAGCCCGATTACGCCAATGTTAAAGTTTTTCATATTTGGATATATTGGTTAGTGGTTATTTTGGTTGATTTGTTAATTTGTTGATTTGTTAATTGGTTAATTTGTTAATTTGTTGATTGGTTGATTGGTTGATTTCAGTTTATCAATTTCAAAACTCCTACCCTTTACCATCTACCTTCTACTTTCTATTTTCTACCTTCTTCAAAAACGGATGGTAATCTCCACGTATGCCAACAGGCTTAATATTGCGGATGGTATAAACAGTTTCGATACTGGGCCTGGCATTTTCCAATCCAAAACCTCTGCCGGCCAGTATTTCTTCATAAATCCTGGTATGAAGGTCGGTAAAGCCACCGCTGAATTCAATCTCTTCACCATCAACCGTAATGGATCGATAGGTTCTTTTACCTTCATTTTTGGCTACCTCGGGTATGTTATCGTATTCCAGGCTCAGAAACCAGCGAACACGGGCTTTCTTTAACTGAAGATAGCCTGCTGCTGTTTTCTTGTCATAAACATTCACAATATTTTCCTTCACCTCGCCGAATATCCAGGTTAGCATATCGAAAAAATGGATCCCAATGTTGGTGGCAATGCTTCCTGATTTTTCCACATCGCCTTTCCACGACATATAATACCAGCGCCCACGGCTGGTAATGTAGGTAAGGTCGATATCGTGCATTTTATCCTCGGGCTCGGTTTCGATCTTTGTCTTTAATTCCATGATGGCCGGATGCAAACGAAGTTGAAGGATGTTATAGATCCTTTTGCCGCTTTCTTTTTCAATTTCGCCCAGGGCATCTACGTTCCACGGATTAAGCACCAACGGCTTTTCGCAAATAGCGTGAGCTTCGTTCCTTAAGGCCAGCCTGATGTGAGCATCATGAAGATAATTGGGGGAGCAGATACTTACAAAATCTATTTTGTCAGTTCCTTTTCTTCGCAGTTTATCAAGATGACGGTCGTAACGTTCAGCTTCGAGGAAGAAATCGGCATCCGGAAAATAGGAGTCGATCACCCCCATTACGTCATTGCGGTCTAATGCAGCTACCAAATCATTTCCTGTGTCCTTGATGGCTTTCATATGCCGCGGTGCAATATAGCCGGCTGCACCAATAAGGCCGAACCGATAAGGTTTTTTTTCATCCATAAAATGTCTTGCTTTAATGGTTATTGTTTGCAGAATCTGCAAAGATAGGGTATATGAGTGGATTAATGAAGCCCGGGAAATGTTAAATGTTTGTGAATTTGCGGTTGACCAATTAGTGCCTATAGTTTATCAGTCCCTTCTCCATGTAGCGATTACCACTATAACAATGGCTGAGGGGTGTTGTTATGCGAAAGGCGATTGATGGCTAGGCCTCAAATCCGCCTTCTACCTAAGTTGAGCGATTTGAACGAAGTGAAAAATCGCTTTACTTAGGTATAATCCCGTCCCGAAGGTTTTCGGGATAGAAATTGTTGCTTTTCACCGAATGGGTGAGGTGAAAAGTTTACAATTTCTTTATCGTGAGCGAGAATCGCTCAATTTGGGTTCTATTCTTTCACCTTTGCTTCACTGGTTTCTTTATAGGTGATATGAGGACCGATTACTTTAAGAAGTTGGTCCACGGAGGTTTCCATAGATTGTTCGTGGGTTTTTAATTCGAGAACCGGATTTACCGGTGGTTCAAAGGGAGAATCAATTCCGGTGAAATTTTTAATGATACCTTGCCGGGCTTTTTTATATAATCCTTTGGTATCGCGCTCTTCGCAAACTTCAATGGGGGCATTCACATAAACTTCAAGAAAATCATCTTCCCCAATAATATCCCTTGCCATTTTTCGTATTTCACGGGTTGGTGTTATAAAGCAATTGATTATTATGATACCGGCATTTAAAAATAGCTTCGATACTTCCGAGACCCGGCGTATGTTTTCAACACGGTCTTCTACTGAAAATCCCAGGTTGTTGTTAATACCCGAACGAATGTTATCACCATCGAGGATTTGGGTGAGGTAGCCTCTTTTATAAAGGGCCTTTTCGAATTCGATGGAAATGGATGATTTACCCGATCCTGACAATCCAATTAACCAAATAACCTTTGAGCGCTGCCTTAAGAGCCTTTCCTTGTCGGAACGTTGGGCGATCTTATGAAAAATGGGGTAGAGATTTTTATCGTTATTCTCCATGTTAAACTATCTTTTTTGCTTTCTTTGCTTCGGCAATTGGCTGCAAAATTAAACTTTTTTTTTGTCAGCAAAAATTGTAATAATTTTATCTGCTCAATTTAATAAATTATTTACATGGGGTTCGAAGGTATACTGGTTTTAGTTGTTATTGCTTTTATCCTGCTTTCATTATATTTGGAGATAACAGGACCGTCATTTACCTTCCTGATCGGGATTATTGTAATCGGTATAGCCGGTATTTTATCGCCGCGGGAGATCCTTAGCGGTTTTGCCAATCAACAGATAGCGGTGATCATCCTGTTGCTCATCCTCGGCGATATTGTCAGGCGTACCGGGGTGCTGGATGCGATCTTCGACGGATTGTTTCAGTATGCCCGTTCCTACAAAGCTTTTATGGCAAGAATGATGGCTATTGTGGGTGTGTTTTCAGCATTTTTAAATAATACTCCTTTGGTGGCTATAATGATGCCTTATGTGCACAATTGGAGTAAGCGCAACAATTTTCGCCCCTCCAAATTACTGATCCCCCTTTCGTATGCGGCTATATTGGGAGGTTGTGCTACCCTTATAGGTACTTCCACCAATCTTATTGTGAATGGATTGGTGGTTGATCAAAAGATAATTCCTGACCTGGAGGCTCTTGATTTGTTTGACTTTGTTTATGTAGGCGCCCCTATGATGGTCATTGGTTTTTTTTATATGCTGATATGGGGTGATAAGCTACTTCCCAACCGTGCCGATGTTATTTCAAGTTTTTCGCATCGCTCACGCGAATATGTTGTAGAGGCTCAAATTCGCAGTAATTCGAAGTACGTAGGCAAATCGGTAGAGGAAGCCAATCTCAGGAATCTGAAAGGTTTATTCCTTGTGGAAATTCTAAGAGGCGACCAAAAAATTGCTCCTGTGTCGCCCACTGTTATCTTGAAAAAGCATGATGTATTGATCTTTGCCGGTGAAACGGAGACCATTATCGAGATGATCAATACCAACAGTGGCCTGGTACTTACCCAAGTGGGAATGTTTACTCATAAAACCCACACCGAAGTGCGCGAAGCTGTAGTGTCGCATAACTCAACCCTGATCAATAAAACCGTTAAGGATGCCAACTTCCGGGGTAAATACGATGCTGCCATTATTGCCATTCACCGCAATGGTGAGCGCATTTCGGGTAAGATCGGAACGGTTAAGCTGAAAGCAGGCGACGTGCTTCTTTTATTGACCGGCGAGGACTTTATAGACCGGGCCAATGATACACAGGATTTTTACCTGATCTCAAAGATCAGGGACTTCAGGAAACTGAAATTTTATAAAATTGCCGTGTTATTGGGTGGCTTTTTGGCTGCCATCATTCTTTCGGCGTTTAAGTTGGTGCCATTATTCCTGGCATTAACCGTCCTGCTTATTCTTGTGCTGGCTCTTAAAATAGCTTCACCTAAAGATATACCCAAAAGTATTGATTATCCGCTTATCTTGGTTATTGTGCTTTCCCTGGCATTGGGAACAGCCATGATCAAAACCGGTGTAGCCGGAATGATCGCCGATTTCATCATATCCATTTTCCGGCCATTCGGAAGCATTGGATTGTTAACGGGGATTTATGCCATAACCGCCATTTTGGGCGCCTATATAACCAATAAAGCGGCAGTAGCTATTATCTTTCCTATTTCACTAACAACAGCGGTTAATCTGGGAGCAGACCCCATGCCTTTTGTATTGGTGGTATCATTTGCAGCGGCGGCCAATTTTATGACCCCCATAGGTTATCAAACCAACTTAATGGTATATGGCCCCGGCGGATATTCATTTAAAGATTTCTTCAAAATAGGATTCCCGTTAACCATCCTTTACATGATCGTAACGGTGGTTATATTAAGCTATATGTACCTTTGGCCGGTTCAATAAATCATCATTACCCTTATGCGTGTTATTCCGATTCGCGATACATAGGGCTAAGGCTGAAATTTTCAGGATATTTTCCGGTTTTGTCTTTATAAAAATCATAAACAATTTGCATGTCCTTATTGATATCGTCGGATGGATAAAAAACTTTGCCAACGCCCCCTTCTTTTTGGGCATAGTCGAGGTAACCGAGCGCTATTGGCACTTTGGCCATTTCGGCTATGTAGTAGAACCCTTTTTTCCAGCGGCGATTATAACTACGGGTCCCCTCCGGGGTAACTACCACAAAAAGGGTGTCTCGTTCGCGAAAGTGTTCGGATACCTGCATAACAATGTTACTACTTTTGCTGCGGTCTACAGGTATACCACCCCAGGCTTTAATGATGGGGGCTATAGGAAAAATGAAAATTTCTTTTTTAATGAGGAATTTTGCCGGTATCCGGAGATAGAAAAAAGCCAGGCGCCCAATGATGAAATCCCAGTTACTGGTATGCGGAGCCATTACCATTACACATTTTTTAAGATCCTGTGGAATGGTGTTGGTGATATTCCAGCCCATTAATTTTAAAATCCAGCTTGCCAACCTTTTCATCATTATCTTACGTGTTTTATTGTTTGAACAAATTCCTGCGAAATATAATTATCCATGCTCATGCACACATCTGTCGCGCAGGCAATGCCTCTGTCAATAACCTTTTCCCAGGTTGAGGCATCAAAATGTATTAAGCGGTCTTTAGAACTCATATGTTGCAGTATCCCGTAAATAATCCCTGCATTAAATGAGTCGCCTGCTCCTATGGTGCTTAGCGGATTTATTTGCGGCACATCCTGGTGAAATTGTAAATCACTGTTCATAAAATCCACCCCTTTATAGCTATGAGTATAAATCAGGTGGAGGTTATTTTTTAAGTATTTATAAACCGAGGCTGCCGTTTTTAAATCCAGCAGCAGCTCGAAATCCTCATTCGACCCCCGCACAAGGGTGGCATTTTCGAGATAATGATGAATTACCGGTAATACAGTTTCCTTATGGTTTAAATGTGGTTTTCGAAAATTAGGATCGTAGTATATGATGGCTTCATTTTGCTTGGCAAGATATAAGAGCTCATCGATCTTGTTTCTGTTTTCATTCTTTAATGAATAAAAAGAACCGAATAAAATAATGTCATTTTTATTAACCTCCGGGAAGTGTTGATGTTCATAAGATGGGGCTTCACCCGGGTAAAAGTTGTAGTCCGCATCTCCATTTTCATTTAAAAAAGCAGTGGAAATGCGTGTTTTGCCTTCATAATGTGTAACAAAACCGGTATTAACCCCATTAGAATTTAAAAATTGATCTACCTGCTTACCAACAGGGTCATTGCCGTATTCGGTTAGCATGTATACCGGTATTCCCAGCCGTCCCAGCGATACGGCTGTGTTCAGCATCGATCCACCGGGACGAGCTGCCACAGGTTTACCGTTTTTAAAAATGATGTCATAAACCGTTTCTCCAACACCGATTACTTTGTTACTCATACTGGCAAATATAGGATTAAAAATACAGCGGATGAAAGCGGACCCCCTTTTTACTAAACTCCAGGGTAGGCAGGGGGATTTTTAAAAAACCAAAGGTGTTGAAAATAACTTGCAAAAATTGAGAGTTGGTTTCAATACGGCTGAGGTCAATATCGGGTGCCAGGTAGAATTGCCGCCGGCGCTCAAATTCGGGAAGTGTTTCGCCGTTATATGACTTTGAGTTTTGGGAAGGTCCTGTCATGCCTTCGGCGCCATAACCCACGGCAATATTTAGCCATTTGGGAAAATTATTATGTGATGGCAGGAATGAGTGAATATTTCCCGAAAGCCAGTATGTATGACCGTTATAATCTTTCATCACGCGCTCGCTCCAGTTGCTGCCGAGCAGGTCAGGGCGGTACTGGGCATATTTGGTATGATGGGCGGACCATTTCATCATGATGCGGGGCTCATCCCAAAGTAACTGCTGACCGATCAAAAAAGCCGTACCGGCGGTGTTGGCAATAAGGTCGCCGGTAGAGGCTCCCCAATCTTTTGAGAAGCCATCGAAGACTTCAACGGTTGTTAGGTATAAAAATCCGATGGAGCTGCCGTAAGCCATGGCTTTACCTTTATCAACCCCTGCCCAGCGCAGCGATCCGTACCCGATTTGGCCCACACAAAATGCTGCTGTAGCATGTCCGATCTTATCGACCAACTCCCAATCTTTATTATCATCGAAAAAATGAAATTTTGACTGGGGAAAGTCTTTGTACCAAAGGCTGTATAAACCAACAAAGGTGGAGGCATACAAGGCGCTTTCCGTGATAATAAGCCCTTTTAACCGCTTCCGGTCGATTTGTGATGGATAGGTGGTGTCGGTTTTTTCATCGGAGGGAAAGGCATTTAATGAATCAGGAACTAAAAGTGCCATTAACAACAATAGGAGTCCGGTATTTTTAAAGCGGCTTAACATGAAATTCTTAATTGAACTGGCGTATGAGTTGCTCGATACGCCGGGTTTTTTCTGCCAATAATTCCTTGTTTTCGGCTTCAACAATCAGCCGGAGGTATGGTTCGGTATTAGAGGGGCGGATATTGAACCACCATTGGGGATACTCCAGCCTGTAGCCATCAAAGTCGAAAAAAGCGGCAGGTTCGCCGTTTTTCATAAAATGATCTTTCACCGCTTCCATGGCTTCTTTTTTCTGTTCTATCTTAAAATTGATCTCCCCGGAGCTTTCATATTTTTGTATCCGGGAAATGATTTCGGAAACCTTGTACCCCTTATGGGCGAACTGCTGGATAACTTGTAAAAGAATGAGCATAGCCATAATTCCCGAATCGGAATAATAAAAATCTCTGAAATAATAATGCCCGGCCAGCTCTCCGCCAAACAAACCGTCTATTTCCTTAAGCTTAATTGCCGCGTAGGCTCTGCCCACCCGCCAGGTGTGCATATTGAAACCCCACTGCGACAGGTATTCACCCACTGCTTTGGAGGTGCGTATATCCTGGATTACAGTTTTATTGGCCTCATCTTTAAAATAATGCCCCATTAAAGCGATCATCAAATCGGGAGAAATAAACTCCCCGGTTTCATCAACAAACATTACCCGGTCGGCATCCCCGTCGAAGATGATCCCCAGGTCGCAATGATGGTCGACTACTGCTTTTTTAAGCTCGCTTACATTTTCGGCTACCAAGGGATTTGGATCATGACCTGGAAAATTGCCGTCGGGATTTTCATTCAGGTAAAGCGGCTTATCCCCTAAAAACTCTTTGATGTACAAACCGGCCATTCCGTTGGAACAGTCAACGGCAAGCTTTAAATCTTGATGCGGCTTAGCATATTGTTTGAGAAATGCCAGGTAATCATCACTGGTATTAAAATCATAAATATTTCCTTTTGCTTGGGTTGGATTAACCGTTCCCTTTTCCACCAGTTCTTCCAATTTGCTAAGCCCGTTATCATAGCCTATTGGCTTGGCGTTGGGGCCGGAGATCTTCATTCCGTTATATTCGCGGGCATTATGCGATGCAGTGATCTGTACCGACGCAGTGAAATTATACCGTGCAGTAGTCCAGTAAACCTGCGGTGTGGTAGCTAAACCGAGGGTATAAACATCTGCTCCTGCATGGGTGATCCCATTTACAAGGGCGGCATAAATTTCTTCCGAAGAATTCCGGATGTCCCTTCCGATTAATATTTTTTGGGTATCTAATAACTGGGGCATGAAAAAGCCCATACGGTAAACATCATCCCGGTTAAACTCTTTTCCATATATTCCGCGGATATCATAAGCCTTGAAAGCTTTCATAAATCAGTTATTTTTTAATGTTCAGCTCATCGAGTGCCTTTTGGTACTCTTTGGCATTGCGGTTATGCTGGTAAATGTTTTTGGCAAAATTATGATAGCCTGACATATCCGCTTTAGCAGAAAAATACATATAATCGTGATCTTCATAATTGAGCACCGCCTTAATGGATGAGATGGAGGGTATGCAAATGGGGGCGGGGGGAAGTCCGGTATATTTATAGGTATTGTAAGGCGAGTCGATTTCTTTATGCTCATTTAACACCCGCTTGATGGAAAAATCCCTGGCAGCATACACTAAGGTGGGATCGGCCTGTAAACGCCATCCCTTTTGAAGCCGGTTCAAATAAACCCCGGCTATACGGTCTTTTTCATCATTTTTGTTGGTTTCCTTTTCCACGATCGAAGCCAGGGTCACTACTTCATTACGCGTCATATCGAGCTTCTTGAGCTTTTCCATCCGTTCTTCATTCCAAAACTTATTGTATTCCCTGTACATCCGTTTAATGAATTCTTTGGCGCTGGTGTTCCAGTAAAACTCATAGGTATTGGGTATAAACATGATTTTACTGGTTTCGGGAGTGAGATTAAATTGCCTGACAAAAGCCGAATCATTTAGCAGCTCGACAATTTCGGCCGAATCTGCCTCTATTTGCTCAGAAACCAATTGGGCCAGCTCCTGGCGGGTTCTAATATTATTAAAAATAAGCTCGACCGGCTCCTGCTTGCCTGACCTCAACAGGTTGATCAACTCATTGTTGCTCATATCATCTTTAATTTCGTATCGACCGGGATATATATTGGACGGGTAATTTTTCTTTTTGGCCAGCCATTCAAAGTTTTTTCGGTGAATGATAAGGCCACGTTCATAAAATACATCTTTAACTTCTTCGAAGTTGGCATTGGTGGGAATGTATACATATGTCTTTTCCCCTTCTTTTACCCATACGTTCGGACGAAACGCTACATGATAAACCAATATCCCGCCGGCAATAATGGCCAGTACAATAAGGGTTAAAACAACTTTAATAAAAGCAGGCATTCCTTTTTTCTTTTTAGGGCTGCCGTATTTCGGATGATAGTATGTCATTTGAGTATTGTTTTTATGCTTAAATTTTTAATGCAAAATAGTTCCGAAAATTGTCTCCGGCATTAAAATTAATGGCCGGCGCTGTCTTTTAGCAATTGATAAAATGCTTCGTCAAGCCAGTGGTTATTTTTCCGTATCCATTCTTTTTTGATCCCTGTTTGCCTGAACCCCTGGCGCTCAAATAATTTCTTGCTATTTTCATTATCAGCGGTAATATTGCAGTACAACTGATGTAATCCGAGCTGCTCAAACCCGTATTGAATGACCAATTCCAATGCTTCGGAGGCATGACCCTTATTTTGATATTCATCCATGATCATTATGCCAATACCGGCACGAAGGTT
>JAIPAP010000074.1 GCA_021740045.1 Bacteroidales bacterium | reverse complement strand
CGCCAAGATCATTGAAGTGAACACCGGTCCCTCGGCATTTACCACCACCATTACCGATATTTACCTGGGCGGCAAAGCCACGGAGATCATGAGTAAATTAGCTGAAAACCTTGGTTTGAAAGCTTAGGCATACTTCGAAAAATACCCCGGATCAACTTTAAACTTTAAACTTTAAACTTTAGACTTTAGACTTTAGACTTTATACTTTAAACTTTAAACTAAACACCTAATTATCTAGATCTCAAATATCTGGGATTCAAAAACCAGCAACATAAAAATCAATTCCTTCCAACCTTCTTTTCCAAAAAATCGACAAGCTCATCCTTTTGCATAGGCGTAAACCAATGAATGCTTTCATCCCGCTTAAACCAAGTCATCTGTCGCTTAGCGTAGCGCCGGGTGTTGGTTTTGATGTCGGTGATGGCTTGCTCCAGCGAGATCTGACCTTCCAGATAGCGGAAGATTTCCTTATAACCTACCGTATTGAGCGCATTGTAATTTCTAAAGGGCCATAGCGAGCGAACTTCCTCCACCAACCCTTGTTCGATCATTTGATCCACCCGCTTATGAATCCGTTCATTCAACTGATCACGATCAAGGTATAACCCGATTTTAATGATATTGAAATCCCGTTCAGCTTTATGGTTGATCCGCAGGTGAGAATAAGGAATACCCGTTTGCATGCTAACTTCAATGGCCCGCATCAGTCTTTTTGGGTTGTTCAGGTCGACTTGTTTATAGTATTCCGGGTCCAGGTATTTCAACTTCTCCTGTAGATGCTCAATGCCCTTTTCCTGAAATTCCCTGTTGATCTGTTCCCGCAATTTGGGGTCGGGATCCGGGAGGTCATCAATACCATGGCACACAGCGTCAATGTATAAACCTGAACCACCCGTCATTATGACTGTATTTCTTTTCCGGAAAATATGACCGAGTACCTCCAGGCTATCTTGCTCAAATTGCGAAACATTGTAATAGGCATCAAGGGGCAGGTGATGGACAAAATGATGCTTTACCTGCTGCAACTCTTCCTCCGAAGGCGCTGCAGTGCCGATCTTCATTTCCTGATAAAACTGCCGTGAATCGGCCGAAAGGATCTCTGTATTGAAATGCTTGGCCAGCTCCATACTTGTTGAAGTCTTCCCAACGGCGGTGGGACCAAGTATGACAATCAGGAATTTATCAGAATCTCCGGTATGTTCTTTCATGCTTATCAATACTCATTCTCATCCTCATCCGGATCGTGGTGCAATAATTTATTAAACTCTCTCAATAGTTCCTTTTCATTCACCTCAGTCATGCTTTCCGAGGAATCAACCTTCACTTCACCGGGCAATGAACCGGATTTCCCGGTACAAACCGGGTATTTCTTTTGGGTATGGGGTTCTGTTTCTTCCTTTAGTACAATATAAAAATCTTTGGGATTGATGAAATCATATTCATAAATCAGGTTACTGCTATCATTACCAATAAGTTCCCCCAACCTGACCTCATTCATAACATAGGTGGGCTTAAGGGGCTTTATTTTTTTTACCGAATGGTCCTCGGGAAGCTTTTCGGTAATTTTCTCATTCATATTGAGCAATGTAACCTCTATATTCTTTTTCCATTGCTGATTGCATATAAAAAAGGATGCTAGCTCCTTCCCACTCAGGTCAGTGCATTGCTGCAATACTTGATGGAAATCCTCGAACGTATGGTGATCGGTGATCTCAATTTCCCGCATAAAGTCTTGCTGATCAGCATATGTTACATGAAACCTGAAAACCTTCATGATATAATAAGTTTTACCCCGAAATTAATAATTTGCCGGAAACTGATGAAGAAATATCGATCAGGATTGAAGAAAAAAGTAGTAATAATTCTTATCTATCTGAGATCCACGTAGGTGAAGGTAGAAGATAGAAAGCAGACACCTCCGCCCGGCCCGATTTGTAATCCGGCCACAGAACCCGGCAGCGACAGGGAGCGAAGAAGCGGATTACAAATCCGCTCTTTTGCAGCGAAAACGGACATCAGCACATCCTCAATATTAACACATCTTCACATCATTCACTTTACCGGCTTCAATCCCAATTCTGCTCCTTTTTCCAGCATTAGCTTGTGGGCTTCATTATAATTATTATGAATGTCCCCATCGAGTATGGCTTCCTTAATGGTGTTTTTAATGATACCCACCTCACGCGAAGGACCTATACCGAATGTTTCCATAATAATATCACCTGAGATCGGGGGTTGCCAGTTGCGGATACGATCCTTTTCTTCAATCTCCTGTAGCTTATTACGTACTTCTTCGAAATTCTTAAGGAAGCGTTTTACCTTTTTGATGTTCTTCGAAGTAATATCCGCTTCACAAAGGGTCATCAAATCATCGATATCGTCACCGGCTTCAAAAAGCAAACGCCGTATGGCCGAATCGGTCACATGCTCCTCAATCAGGGCAATTGGCCTTAAATGAAGCTGCACCAGCTTTTGCACGTACTTCATCTTTTCATTCATAGGGAGCCTGAGCCGGCGAAAGATGCCCGGGATCATTTTAGCTCCCACATATTCGTGAGCATGGAAGGTCCACCCGATATCCGGGTCAAATCGCTTGGTGACCGGTTTGGCAATATCATGAAGCAAGGCAGCCCAGCGCAGCCATAAATTATCGGATACCATGGCTACCCGGTCTACTACCTTAATGGTATGGTAAAAATTATCTTTATGACCGACACCTTCCTTTACTTCAGCCCCTTTTAAAGCCTGAACCTCGGGGAAGATCAGTTGCAGCAAACCCGATTTCTCCAACAGGTCAAATCCCCTGGAGGGTTTGCGAGCCATCATGATTTTGTTCAACTCATCGGTAATCCGCTCTTTCGAAATTATCTCAATACGTTCCTTATTCCGGGCTATGGCATTGAAGGTAGGCTTATATATCCTGAAATTCAGTTGTGTTGCAAAACGTATGGCGCGCATCATGCGTAAAGGATCATCGGAAAAGGTAATATCGGGGTCGAGCGGGGTCCTTATTCTTTTTTCCTCCAGATCTTTCATTCCATTAAAAGGGTCGATCAATTCACCATAATCACCTTCATTCAGGCTGATGGCGAGGGCATTAATCGTAAAGTCCCGCCTGTTCTGGTCATCTTCAACGCTACCCTCTTCCACAATGGGTTTACGTGAATCGCGCCGGTAGGATTCTTTGCGAGCGCCCACAAATTCCACTTCCAGCCCTTCGTAATTAAGCATGGCCGTGCCAAAGTTCTTATAAACGCTCACCTTAATGTCACCCAACATTTCGGCAACTTTGCTTGCCAATTTAATTCCACTGCCAATGGCTACCACATCAACATCTTTCGAAGGTCTTTTCAATAAAAGATCACGCACAAAACCACCAATCAGGTATACCTCAACATTTAGCTCCCTGGCAGCCTTTGCAATTACTCCAAACACCGGATGATCAATGTGTTTCTTCAAATCCTTCGCCCTTTTGGACTGCAAAATTATTAAAACAAATTACAAATAGCACATTAATAAGCCTTTCCCAATGGGTTTTGTCTTGCCGGAATTAATTAGTATTGTAATTTTGAACAGGAAAAAGGTTTATAAAAAACATTAAAAACCAATTAACATGGCAAAACACACTATTGTTAAGTTACCCGGCGACGGTATAGGAAAAACGGTATTGGAAGAAGCTATCCGAGTACTGGAAGCTGCCGGCTTTGATGCCGAATACATTGAAGGCGATATCGGATGGGAATTCTGGAAAAAAGAGGGTAATCCCTTACCCCAGCGGACTATCGATTTGATCGAAAAACATAAAACCGCGCTTTTCGGGGCGATTACCTCCAAACCCAAAGATGCAGCCAACGAGGAACTGGCACCCGAACACCAGGGGAAAGGACTGGTGTATTCAAGCCCTATCGTGGGCCTGCGGCAGCATTTTGGCTTGGATATTTGTCAACGCCCTTGTAAGACCTATAAAGGCAATCCGCTTAACTTTATCCGTAGCGATGGTAAAGGCGGCATAGAAGAACCGGTAATCGATGCCGTGATCTTCCGCCAGAACACCGAAGGCCTTTATGGTGGCGTTGAATGGAGTAATCCTCCTGATGATGTTTACGCTTCCTTGATGACCCATCCTAAATTCAAGAAAAATTTCGGCAATGTACCGCGTGATGAGATCTCGGTTTCAACCCGCATTTTTACAAAGAAGGCTACAGAACGTATCCTGCGTGCCGCTTTTGAACACGCTAAAAAATACGGCTATAAATCAGTAACGGTTTGTGAAAAGCCTAATGTGATCCGCGAAACCTCAGGTATGATGTATGCCATGGCCAAAGAAATCCAAAAGGCCGACTACCCGGAGATCGAACTCTGGAACACCAACATCGATGCACAAATGATGTGGCTGACCAAAACACCTGAAAACTACGGTGTGATTGTATCGGGTAATATGTTCGGCGATATTGTTTCCGATGGTTTTGCCGGCTTGATCGGCGGGTTAGGCTTTGCCTGCTCGGCACAAATCAACCCCGATAGTGGCATAGGTGTGTTCGAACCTACTCACGGCTCCGCTCCTAAATATGCTGAATTCGACCCCCCCATCACCAACCCGATCGCTATGATGGCATCGGCTTGTATGATGCTCGATCATATTGATGAGGGCGATATTGCTATGCGCGTCCGCAAAGCTATTGCCGAAGTCATTTCCGAGGGTAAGGTGCGCACCTACGACATGATGAAACTCAAGGGCAGCCCCGACGTGGTCAAACAAGGCGCAGCCTCCACCCATCAGATGACCGATGCGGTGATTGAGAAACTTTAATATTTTTATAGCTTGGATTCCTTGCATTTGGCAGGGGATCCAGCTTTATAACTAAGAATAAATGTGATTGGAGAGTGGAGAATGAGGATTGGAGAGTGGAGAGTGAGGATTGGAGAGTGGAGATTGGAGAATGGAGATTGGAGAGTGAGGATTGGAGAGTGGAGATTGGAGAGTGAGGATTGGAGAGTGGAGATTGGAGAATGGAGAGTGGAGAGTGGAGAATGTGTAGATTTATGAACTTTATGAATTAATAAATGGATATCCTAGAAGAACAAAAGGCTAATTATCACGATCTCCAGGAACGGTTAATTAATTTTGCTGTTGAGATTTTTAAGCTTTCTGATAAAATTGTAAATACAGTTGCGGGAAGAAGGATGACGGATCAAATTGTAAGATCGGGATCATCACCAGCATTAAATTACGCCGAAGCCTCCGATTCTTCAAGTTTAAAGGATTTCATTTACAGATGCTCCATTGTATTGCGAGAATTAAGGGAAACATGGGTTAGTTTGAAGATCATTGAAAAATCAAACCTCGCTCCCAATTATTCCCGTATTTCTGAAATCAAAAAAGAATGCAACGAACTAATCTCCATTTTTGTATCCTCAATAAGAACAGCTAAGAAGAGGATGAACAAAGAGAAAACCTAAATCTCCAATCTGCATTCTCCAATCTACAATCTAAAATCTATTCAATAATCAGAGATAAAAACAAACTTAAATCCCAAAATAACATGAACAACGAAATAAAAAGCCTCTGGCCTGAGCTTGACTGGATCAAGAATGAAGAACTGCGGGAGAAAACCGCAAAGACCTGGGAAATAGCGATTGAACGCAGTGTGCTCACTGCCGAAGACTTGAACCGCATTCCCTTTACCCTGCTTGTCGGCCCCGATCTGAAGGTTACTTTTATGGATCACAAGCGCTCGGTAGTGCATATTGCGAAGGATGCCGGTGAAAAGATCAATTCCATGTATCATGGCGAACTAACCGCTGATATGGATGTATTGATCGCCGGCGCTATACTGGCCGATGTGGGTAAAATGCTCGAGTATGTAAAAGATGAAAACGGCAATGCCATACAAGGAACCTATGGGAAGTACCTTCGCCATCCCTTTTCGGGGGTTTCACTAGCCGAGGAATGCGGTGTGCCTGCCGAGGTTTGCCACATTATCGCCACCCACGCCAAGGAAGGCGATATGGTAAAAAGAACCACTGAGGCCTACCTGGTGCATCATGCTGACTTTATGACCTTCCTTCCGTTTAAGGAAAGATTAGAGATTAAAAAATAAGCCAATAACAACCAATGTTGAATAATAGAACCAATAAAGGATAATACCATGAGTAAAACACTTATTGAAAAAATACTGGCCAACCACTCAAACCGCAACACCATTAACCCCGGCGATATTATTGACGTGGAGATCGATGCCCGTGTATCGCGCGACTTCGGTGGCGCCAACGTGGTAAAAAACATGCGTAACAACCACCTTAAAATAGCCGACCCATCGAAAACCTTTTTCACTTTCGATGTGAATCCGGGGGGATCCGATCAGAAATATGCCGCCAATCAGCAAATGTGTCGTGAATTTGCCCGTGAACGCAACATCAGGGTGTATGATATCAATTCCGGTATCGGCACCCACATTGCCATAGACAATGGCCTGGCCTATCCGGGTAGTACTTTTGTTTCAACCGACTCTCATGCCAACATTATGGGAGCCATAGGTTCATTTGGCCAGGGTATGGGCGATAAAGACATTGCTGCCACCTGGGCCAAAGGATCTGTTTGGTTCAAGGTGCCGCCATCGGCTAAGGTGGTCTTCAAAGGCAGACGCCCTGAAAATGTAACCGCCAAGGATATTGTTCTGAACATGCTTTCACGTTTCGGAACCCATTCTTTCCTGGGTTATTCTGTAGAGATGTATGGCGAGGCCATTGATGAATTAACTCTTGATGAACGTATTACCATTTCATCCATGGCTACCGAAATGGGGGCCATTATTGTGCTTTTCACGCCCTCCGGGCATGTCCTTGATGAGTTGGAACACATTAGCGGTAACAAATATGAAAGCATCGCTGCCGATACAGATGCCCACTATGAGCAAACCCACGAGATCAATATCGAAGAATTCAAGCCTATGGTGGCCCGTCCGGGACACCCCCACGATGATATTGATGTGAATGAGGTAAAACGAACCAAGATCGATTCGGGTTTTATCGGAAGCTGCACCAACGGCCGTATTGAAGACCTGCGAGTGACGGCCGGTATACTCAAAAGCCGATCAATTGCACCGGGTGTTGTGCTTAAAATCGTTCCCTCTACCGATGCCATCTGGAAACAAGCTATGAACGAAGGCCTGATCTCCATTTTTAAGAATGCAGGCGCCTTGGTTTCCAATGCCGGTTGCGCCGGATGTGCAGCCGGACAGGTTGGACAAAACGGCCCCGGCGAAGTAACCGTTAGTACCGGCAATCGCAATTTTGCCGGCAAGCAAGGGAAAGGAAAAGTTTACCTGGCATCACCTGCTGTGGTCGCTGCCTCAGCGGTAGCCGGTTACATTACCACCCCTGATGACATACCAAAAGAACCGGCGGTATTCGAGCAAGGTACTTATAAAGAAAATGGCCACGATAAAGCAAAGAAAAAAACCCAAGCAGCCGATAAGCCAACAGTTGTTGAAGGCCGTGCCTGGATCATTAATCAAGATGATATCGATACCGATATGATCTTCCATAACCGTTACCTGGCCATTACCGACCCCAATGAAATGGGCCAATACACCTTCGATAATTTGGAAGGCTATGAAGATTTTGCCAAAAAAGCCCAACCGGGCGACATTGTGATAACCGGTAAGAATTTCGGGGCCGGCAGCTCGCGTCAGCAGGCCGTTGATTGCTTTAAGTCATTAGGCATACAATGCATTGTGGCCGAATCGTACGGTGCTATTTATGAGCGCAACGCCATTAATGCGGCATTCCCCATACTAACCTACGATCCTGAAGAGTTGAAAAAGCTCAAGCTGAACGATAAAGACAAGATCAGGGTTGATTTTAAGAATGGTACCATCACCAACCTGGAAAATAATAAAACAGTCAATATCAATGGGTTTTATGAAGTCCAGGAACAGATCTATCAGCAGGGCGGGCTGCTGAGTTAACCTTATGTTCCTGATTATACCGGAAGGTCTGTGGCTTTATCGAAGCACATAACAGGAATGATCGATTGAATGATTGGATGATTGGGCCCGTTTTGCTCATTCATCCAATCATTTATCCTTTAAACCAATGTTCAATTTCTCTCCTACCCGGCGAGTTTCTCTGTAAAGGTTTTCATATAAAACGGAAGATCCGGTGGCCGGCGGCTGGATACCAGGTTATTATCCACTACAACAGCTTCATCTTTCCATTGAGCGCCGGCATTGATCAAATCATCCTTGATGGCATGCGTACTGGTAACTTCCCGCCCGTTTATTATTCCGGCCGATATGGGCACCCATCCGGCATGGCAAATAATACCGATGAGTTTACCGCTTTCATCCATATGCCGGAGCATGTTTTTCACTTCCTCGAAACGGCGCAGTTTAGCAGGCGCCCAGCCGCCAGGAACTAAAATGGCATCATAATCCGAGGGATCAATATCTGAGAATTCATAATCGGTTTTAACAGGCACACCATGCTTGCCTTCATACACTTTTCCGCGCTTTTCGCCAATTATATCCACTGTGGCGCCTTCGCCACGCAAGTAAAGCGCCGGGTACCATAATTCCAAGTCTTCAAAATCATTATGGACCAATTGTATAATTTTCTTACCTTGTAATTGCATATCGTTCATTTTTATCAATTCGACGTAAATTCATTCCGGATGGTAATGTAGCCTGGATAATCGAGCATGGTACCACCAACCTCTATGGAGGGCTTGGCTTTTACCATGATATTAGACGGTCGGCCGCCCACTCCCGCCAGGTTAAATATCAGGTTTATAACCGCATCTTTGCTATTCTCATTCAAGAGTTCCTTAACATCAGTGCTTATCCTTAACGGAAAGGTATTTACCCCTCCGTTACCGTTTACGGAAATTCTCCGGTCAACATTACCCTGAAGCATTTTCATATTATCAATGTATAGTTGCCATTCCATGCGATGCATGGAAGCAGTGCTGCTATTGGGATTCTTCACTTGTATGTTCAAATCGAAATCAAGGGGGAATTTTCCCTGGGCTACGCTGGATGCAATCTTTGCAGCACCGGTAAAGCCTACATCCGATAATTCATCCTTGTTTTGAATATTAACCCCGGCAAATTTCAAATTTTCCACAGAATGTAGCCTGAACTTGCATTTGGTAAAAGCAACCGTTTGCTGAACTTCATCAAGTACATCACATGAAAAAAATACAAGCATTAAAACTAAAATAAGTACTTTATTCCTTCTTTTCATAACTTAATATGTTTGTAAACATAAGTAACAAATTATTGTGATTGCATCTAATGATAAGCCATACAGAATAACAAGTGGGTTTGATGTTAGGTTCAATCTCAAGAAAATAGGCATTTTACATGTTCTATTAAAAATTTATTACGATATTTGCTGGTCTAATAGTTTATGAGTCATGTCAAGAATTGTATCACTTTCAGAAGCAGCCTCAATAGGCATACATAGTATGGTGCTTATTGCAAGGACGAACCAAAAGATGAATGTTACAAGGATAGCAGAGGAAACGAGTTCGTCAAGACATCATGTGGCTAAAGTATTACAACGATTAGTAAAAGAGGGGTTTTTACGATCAAACCGGGGTCCTAGTGGTGGATTCACTATGAAAATGGAACCCGGCGAAATCACGCTGCTCGAAATCTATGAAGCAATAGAGGGAAGAATTGAGATTCCTGATTGTACTATGAGTAGTCCGGTTTGCCCGTTTGAGAAATGCATCATGAATAATGTGGTGGCTAAATTGGGCGAAGAATTCAGGGATTACTTGAACGGACAAACTGTAGCCGATCTTCTCAAATAGATTTCGGTTTTCTTTTAATTTTCATTCTGTAGACGACTCGCCGGCGGGTTTTGTCATAAATTTCCATGACCGGTACCCGTGGGTCGTATCCATTGGTGCGTGCGTATTTTTTTAATTTAGGATATATGCGCATATAACTGATAATGAGTGAAAATTCGCTTTTCATCGGAAACTCGGTAATAATGAGCTTTTCACGACTGGTTTTTGCTATGGAATAATTCTCAGCCAAACCATCGATGCTTGAACGATAAGCAGGGGGTAATAAACATCCGGCTTCTCCTTTCATAGTACGTTTTCCGGGATTATTCGGATGATTATAAAACACGCAAAACCCTTTTTGGGGCTTTATTCCAAAATCGCTTCGTAATGTCTTAAAAATGCGATCCATCAATGCCCGGATTTCCCGGTAATCGCCACTGCCTTGATGATATACCAGTAATTCGTCTCCCACCACTTCTTCCTTTATTTTAACCGGGGCATACATACCGTAATACCCCAATATTGCTGTTATGCCTGCCAATAAAAGAAACAACATGACGGAGAATACAAGCATAAGTTTATTTTATGGGATATAACTTCACCACCGGGTATTTGTTTAAAAAGAATATAAATTACTTTCACACCCGATTATCAATCAATCATTTAACTTTTTGTTTGTGTATTTTTATACTTAATTATATATAGCAAATAAAACATTTATTTTATATTTGCGTATAGTTTTACATAATTAACAAGGTACAAAAAATGTAAATTAAAATGAGTAATCTGTTCCACATAAGCGAAATGGCATCATTGGGAATACATAGTATGGCAATCATCGCTGCAAACGATGAAAAGCTCAATGTAACCCAGATTGCCGAAATACTCAAAGCCTGCCGCAATAGTTTGGCAAAGGTTATGCACCTGTTGGTAAAAAACGGTTACGTAACCTCCGATCGCGGACCAAAAAGTGGTTTTAAAATGAAAAAAGATGCTGAGGATGTATCATTGCTCGACATCTATGAAGCGATAGAGGGAAAACTTGAACCGGAAATCTGCGGTATTGAGGAAGACCGTTGCCCGTTTGATGAGTGTCTTTTTGGAGGTATGACCAATAAATATGTGATGGAATTCAGGGAATATCTTGCCAACAAGAAGTTGTCAAAGACTATAGAAACATATAATTTATCAACGATCGCAAAAGCAGAATAAATAAACGACTATGAAAAGGACGATTATTAACATAGATGAAGAAAAATGCAATGGTTGTGGTATATGTGTACCTAATTGCCATGAAGGAGCTTTGCAAATTATCGACGGAAAAGCCCGTTTGATCAGTGAGTTGTTTTGCGACGGGTTGGGAGCCTGCATAGGGCATTGTCCGGAAGACGCCATTACCCTCGAAGAACGGGAGGCAGAACCCTATGATGAGATAAAGGTTATGGAACGGATCTCCAAACAAGGCCGGAATACCATCCTTGCTCATTTACATCACCTGAAAGACCACGGCGAAACTGAACTACTAAAGCAAGCGGTTAATTACATCAAGGAAAACGGAATAGATGTTAGCCCAGAAGGCAACGGCCCAAAGCATAGTGGCCATACCGCACCGGCCCAGGGAAGCAGCGACTGCGGGGGTGGATGTCCCGGGTCGGCCAGCATCAATCTTTCATCAGAGCCGAAGGAAGAACAACCGGCGGCAACATCCGGGCCTGTCGCCTCCCAACTGGGTCAATGGCCGGTACAGTTGCACCTGCTCAACCCCGAAGCCGCTTATTTCAAAAACGCCGATGTGGTGTTGGCTGCCGACTGCGTAGCCTATGCCATGGGAGACTTCCATAATCGTTACCTGAAAGGAAAAACATTGGCCATTGCCTGCCCGAAACTCGATACCAATAAGGAATCGTACGTGGAGAAATTGGTCACCATGATCGATAGTGCACAAATTGATACGATCACGGTGGTAATGATGGAGGTTCCCTGCTGCGGAGGCTTAGCACAACTGGTGCATATGGCCATGCAGCAAGCAAACCGTTTAGTACCGGTAAAAAAAGTAACAGTAAGTGTAAGAGGCGAAGTGCTGGATGAAAAATGGATGATGCCGGCACCGCAACAATCATAAAACGATGGAATTAATTATAACTTGAATATCAACTAAACTAAAAAAGAAATTGACTATGAGTATGTTTTGTTTTCAATGCCAGGAAGCTGCAAAAGGAATTGGATGCACAGTGAAAGGAACGTGCGGTAAGGAAGCTGATTTGGCAAACCTGATGGATGTTTTGATGTTCACCTGCAAGGGTGTATCTATCTGGGCAAACCGTCTGAGAGAAAACGGTGAGGAAGACGATGAAGTGAACCGTTACATACTGAACAGCCTCTTCACCACCATCACCAATGCCAACTTCGACAAGCAGGCTATTGTGGAGCGCACGCGCGAGGGGATCCAGCTAAGGCTGCGACTGGAAAAAAGATTGGAAGAAAAAGGTGTGACCATGAATAAGGCAGAACTTCCGGAATGTGCAACCTGGAATGGATACACTGTTGATGAAATGGAGCGTAAGGCACAGGATGTAGGCATCCTTAATACGGAAAACGAAGATATTCGTTCGCTTCGCGAATTGGTTGTTTATGGAGTAAAGGGAATAGCGGCCTATGCAGAACATGCTGACAATCTTGGACACAAAAATTCTGAAATCCATAAGTTTATCCAACATGCCCTCGAGGCAACCACCGACGACTCCTTATCGGTAGACGACCTGATCAACCTGGTGATGGAAACCGGTAAGCATGGCGTTGATGTAATGGCCCTGCTCGACAAAGCCAATACCAGCGCCTATGGTAATCCTGAGATCACCAAGGTAAATATAGGCGTTCGCAACAATCCCGGTATTTTAATCAGCGGCCATGACCTGCGCGATATGGAAGACCTGTTAAAACAGACCGAAGGCACCGGTGTTGACGTTTACACCCATAGCGAAATGCTGTCGGCCAATTATTACCCGGCCTTCAAAAAATATGATCATTTTGTGGGGAATTACGGAAACTCATGGTGGAAACAAAATGAGGAATTCGAGACCTTTAACGGCCCCATCCTCTTTACCACCAATTGTATTGTTCCTCCCAAGAAGAAAAACACTTACAATGACCGGGTATACACCACGGGTTCATCCGGCTTTGAAGGCTGGAAACACATTCCCGAACGTGAAAATGGCGGCATGAAGGACTTCTCCGAGATCATCGAGCATGCCAAAAAATGTGATCCCCCGCAGGAGATTGAAAACGGGGAGATTGTAGGCGGTTTTGCCCACAACCAGGTTATGCAGCTAGCCGATAAAGTTGTTGACGCTGTTAAGTCAGGAGCTATCAAACGTTTCTTTGTTATGGCAGGCTGCGACGGAAGGTTCAAGAGCCGTGAATACTACACCGAATTTGCCGAGCAATTACCTGAAGATACGGTCATCCTGACGGCAGGTTGTGCAAAATATCGTTATAACAAGCTTCAGCTTGGCGATATTGGTGGAATTCCAAGGGTATTGGATGCCGGACAATGCAACGACTCCTACTCCCTGGCCGTTATCGCCATGAACCTCCAAAAAGCCTTTGGCCTGGATAACCTGAATGACTTACCCATTACCTACAACATCGCATGGTACGAACAAAAAGCAGTAATCGTTTTACTGGCACTGCTTTACCTGGGGGTTAAAGATATCCACCTCGGCCCCACCCTGCCGGCTTTCCTTTCATCTAACGTAGCCAACGTGCTGGTTGAAAAATTCGGAATTGCCGGAATTGGTGAACCTAAGGAAGATGTTGAAATGTTTATGGCAGAATAGAGTTCTAATTGGCAATCCCGAGAAACATCGGGATTGCCAACTTATATCAATGTCGTTTAGTTAATGCTGTCAAGTCTTTAGACGTTGACAGGTTAGTAGCATGGCAGACTTGGCAGCGTGAAAAGCTCCTGACAACGTCAAACTAATATAGATGACAATATTTACATAACTAAAACCCAAATTGAGCGATTCTCGCTCAACGCCTGCCCCGAAACATCGGGGATAAAGAAATTGTAAGCTTTTCACCTCACCCATTCGGTGAAAAGCAACAATTTCTATCCCGAAAACCTTCGGGACGGGATTATACCTAAGTAAAGCGATTTTTCACTGCGTTCAAATCGCTCAACTTAGGTAAAAGACATTGCAACGTATATAGTTTTTCTCTACAATAAATCATAAAATCATAACTATGAAAACCATCAAATACACAGAAGCGGACAAGAAGAAAAATCCTCATGGAGTTGACACCCGTTTGCTCTATGATTCGGAACATGCACAGGCCATTCATCTTACCCTGCAACCGGGACAAAGCCTTAAAAAGCACATCACATCCGTAGATGTTTATTTCTACGTACTGGAGGGCGAAGGCGTTGTGGAAATCGGTGATGAGGAAAAAACCGTTACCCGTGATACCCTGATCGATAGTCCTAAAGACATTCCCCATAACTGGCACAACCGCAGCGATAAGCCGTTGAGGGTATTGATCAATAAAGTTCCCAAACCCACGAAAGGACCTAAAATCCTCTAAACGTGAAAAGAAAGCGGAAAAAACGCCGGATTAAAGCCATTCACAAGTATGTGGGTATTGTAATGGCGTTTATTCTCTTGCTGTTTGCAAGTTCAGGTATCATCATGAATCACCGGGAAACATTTGCCAAAGTGGATGTTCCCCGATCATGGTTGCCTGCAAGCTACCAATATAATAACTGGAACCTTAGTGCAGTAAAAGGCGCCGAAACCACACGCGAAGGCCATCAACTGATCTATGGCAATATCGGGATATGGATGACCGATTCAACCTTTTCGAGCTTCAAGGATTTCAACCGGGGTTTTCCGGATGGCATCGATAACCGGAAAATCTCCACGGTGCTATACACCGAATCCAACAGGCTCTTTGCCGGTACTTATTTTGGCCTGTATGAATATGATTTTAACCAAAAGAATTGGAAATTATTCAATCTTCCGGTAAAGGAAAAGCGTATTGTCGACCTGGTGGAAGCCCGGGGAAGAACCTTTGTGCAAACCAGGTCGCACATCATTCGCATCAACGGTGATCAACTTAAGGTTGTCGAAGTTCCTTATCCCCATAAAACCAAAAGCGTGGGGGTATTTGAAACCTTTTGGGATGTGCATAGCGGTGAAATCCTGGGCTTACCCGGGAAATTTTTTGTCGACGTCCTGGGCATATTGTTCTTGGCGGTGGGCATAACCGGGCTACTTTTCACCTTTATCCCTAAACTCATCAAGCGGAAAATAGGAGGAAGAAGACTCAAGAAAATGCCCAAGCCGGTCTTGAAATGGCATAACAAGCTTGGGATATGGTTTATAGGATTTTTTATCCTGTTAGCCTTTACCGGCATGTTTTTGCGACCACCGTTCTTATTGTTCATAGCCGGTGAATCATTAGAGGTTGAAGTAACCGAAAATGAAAATCCCTGGCATGACCGTTTCCGTGGCCTTGCTTATGATAAGGCTCTCAATCGCTTTATCCTGGGCACCAAAGATGGATTTTATTATTCTGAAAACACCTTTGCCAATGCCCCCGAGGCTTTTCACTTTGAACCACCGGTACCGGTAAGTGTGATGGGCATTAATGTACTCCAGGTTGTTGAAGGCGGTCATTATAAAGTAGGATCGTTTACAGGATTATATGATTGGATACCTGAACGCCAACTGGTGATGAACTCCATAACCAAATTGCCGGTGCAGCAGGCATCGTCATTCAGCAATCCTTTTGGCTCCATATCGGTAGCCGGATATATCAGGCATAATGAAAAAGCTTACATCTTCGACTATAGCGGAGGGGCATTTCCGCTACATCACCGGGTGGCATTTCCCGATATGCCTGCGCTAATCCTTGAGAAAAGCCCCATATCTTTATGGAACCTGGCCCTGGAAGTGCATACCGGCCGTATCTTCAAACCCTTATTGGGAAAATGGTACATCCTTTATGTACCGCTGTCAGGCCTGTTGATCCTGTTAACCGTAACTACAGGATTGATTCGCTGGATAAAAACCCGGAAAAAGAAATCAATAATTAAAACATAATCTTTGTCAAACTTTATTTAAACTGATTTCAAATTATTGATTTCGCGGGAATTTTTCTAAATAAGCTGTTGTAAAAAATAAGTACTATAATTCAGCTATATGCGAAAATTTATTCAAAGAATATTACCTCCCGATCGCTGGAAGGTCCCGGTATTGTTTGTAGTGGCAATTGCCGTGGGTTTTGTGGTTTATTTGGGATATATTTCCAAAGCTCACTCCTATTTATCCGACGATCCCAAGGCTTGTGTAAACTGCCATATTATGGCACCGCAGTATGCTACCTGGGCTCACAGCGCCCACCGCGAAGTGACTAACTGTAATAGTTGCCATGTACCGCACGACAACATTTTTAGTCATTACTATTTCAAAGCAAAGGATGGATTGCGGCATGCTTCCATCTTTACCATGCGGGCCGAACCCCAGGTTATTTTTATCAAAGAAGCCGGTATTGAAGTGGTTCAGCAAAACTGTATCCGTTGCCATGATTATACGGTTCACAACGAAGATGTAGCCGAGATCACCGGTAGACCTTGTTGTTTTAACGAAGAACGCTTATGCTGGGATTGTCATCGAACGGTTCCCCACGGGCGGGTCAACAGTCTGTCGAGCGTACCCAATGCCCGGGTACCGCTTCCCGAAAGTCCTGTTCCCGGGTGGCTGGAGAAATTATTGAGTGAAGAAAAAAACCAAGAATCTGAAAAATTAAACATAAAATAAAAAATTATGAAATCGATTCGTACACTGATTAAAGAAAAACCTTGGGTTGGATGGCTGTTATTTGTGGCAACAGTAATTGTGGTATTCCTGCTGGGACTTTTAGCTTCGGAAATCACCGAGCGAAGAGCTGAAGCAGTATACGTTAACAAGCCCAAAGTGGAGATCAGCGATTATGAACCCCGCAATGAAGTATGGGGAGCTAATTACCCCAAGCAGTTCCAATCCTATATGAAAACCCGCGATACTTCATTTCGCAGCAAATACAACGGAAGCGCCTTCATCGATGAACTGGAGGAGGACCCCCGCCTGGTGATTTTATGGGCCGGTTATGGCTTTTCGAAAGAATATAACCAGGGACGGGGGCACTATTATGCCATTAAAGACATCAGGGAAATTCTCCGCACCGGTGCTCCAATTGGCGAACGGGAGAGCCCCATGCCCAATACCTGCTGGACCTGCAAAAGCCCCGATGTACCCAGAGTGATGAATGAAGTGGGTGTTGCCGAATTTTATAAAGGAAGCTGGGAAGAACGCGGCCATCAAATTGTTAATCCCATCGGATGTGCCGATTGCCACAACCCGGAAACCATGAATCTTCGCATTACCCGTCCTGCTCTTATCGAAGCATTTCAACGACAGGGTAAAGACGTAAAAAATGCCTCACACCAAGAGATGCGAACCCTGGTTTGTGCCCAATGCCACGTAGAATATTATTTTAAAGGAGAGGGTAAATACCTCACCTTCCCCTGGGACAATGGCACCAAGCCCGAGGAGATTGAAGCCTATTATGACGAAACCGGATTTTACGACTGGATACATCCTATCAGCAAAGCGCCTATGCTAAAGGCTCAGCATCCGGGCTATGAAGTGTTCACCACCGGCATCCATTACGACCGGGGCGTTTCCTGCGCCGATTGCCATATGCCTTACCATAGTGAAGGTGGGCAAAAATTCACCAATCATCACATGCAAAGTCCGCTGAACAATATCTCGGAATCATGCCAGGTATGCCATCGCCAAAGTGAAGAAAAACTGTTGCAGAATGTGTACAACAAACAAAAGAGCGTTCGCGAAACACGATTTAAGCTAGAAGACGCCTTGGTAAAAGCCCATATTGAAGCCGGGGAAGCTTGGGATGCGGGTGCCACCGAAAAAGAAATGAAGCCTATCCTTACGGCCATTCGTCATGCCCAGTGGCGATGGGATTATGCAGCAGCCGGTCATGGTAATTCATTCCACTCAGCATTGGAATTATCACGAACTATGGCATCAGGCCTTGATGCCGTGCAGGAAGCTCGCTTATTGTTAGCCCGGATACTTACCAAATACGGCGTTGAACAACCCGTTACTATGCCCGATATTTCAACCAAAGCAAAAGCACAGGAATACGTGGGCTGGAACATGGAAAAACTCAACCGCCAGAAGGAGAAATTCCTGGAGGAAGTCGTTCCCCAATGGGTTGAAAAAGCTGCCCAACGTGAAAAGGAATGGGGAGTTGATAGACTGTAGGTTTGACTTTGGAGACATGGAGACATAGAGACATAGAGACTGAGAGACTGAGAGACTAAGAGACTGGGAGACTGAGAGACTGAGAGGCTGAGAGACTGAGAGGCTGAGAGACTGAGAGGCTGAGAGACTGAGAGACTAAGAGGTGTGTTCATCAACTATAGTGGAGAGCGATGAGATTTTAAAAAAGACATCGGATTATCAGTTTTTGATTCTCATTTAAGATAAAACAGATGACGCTGACTGCTTCATATGTGGTGAAATAGTCAGCGTCCATTTTTTTAGCCTCCCTTATGAAAGCAAATCATTTCTTCGAACAAATTATTCCTCGTAAAATGTTTCAAACCTGGGTTTAAAACCACCAAGCAGGTCACTGATGGTGAATTTCATCACAAACTTATCGCTGTTTTCATCAGAGGTCCACGACTCAGTGCCTATTTCGTCAGTGTATGTATCATCATACTCCCACTGTAAGGTTTCCGCATTATAGCTATACATGTCATACTTAACGGAAATGGTGTAATCTTTTCCGCTTTTAACGGTTTGATAATCCGACACCTCACCATATTTCACATTGGCAAACTCAACCTCGTTAAGATTTACTTCCACCAAATCATAGCGGGTGGTAGGTATGGTGAGCACACAAAGTTCGCAATCATTCTTAATTCTTACCTGGTAGCTCTTTTCATCTTTCTGGCACGATGCGAACATAACCACCACTATGACCATCATAGCCATCATTTTAGTTACTTGTTTCAGTCTTCTCATGATTTGTTAATTTTAGTTTATGTAATACCGCAAATAATAGTTGCAGAATCATGAGGTTTCTGAAAGCTCCGGTGGCAATGTTTTTACTTATTAAGAATCAATGTCGTTTAGTTAACGCTGTTAAGTCTTTAGACGTTGACAGCTTAGTAGTATGGCAGACTTGTCAGCGTACGAAGCTCCTGACAACGTCAAACTACTATAGATGACAATATTTACTTAACTAAACGACTTTTTCAACATTCATAAAATGAAGTTGTTATTTTAATAGAACCTAAAACTGAGCGCAATGAAAAAACTGGTACTCCTTTTTACCATCGTCGTTTTCTTCAGCAGTGATCTTATCGCCCAACCGCAAATCACACTGGAGTCTTTTGCCACGGGACTTAATAATCCGGTAAGCATGAGTCATGCAGGTGACAGCCGCTTATTTGTGGTTGAACGAAGTGGCGTTATTAAAATCGTTGATCAAAACGGGAACATCAATTCAACGCCCTTTCTTGATATCTCCGGCCGCGTTCAATCAGGTGGAGAGCAAGGATTGCTTGGCTTGGCTTTCCACCCCGATTATGC
Organism: Bacteroidales bacterium; assembly: GCA_021740045.1. GTDB lineage: Bacteria > Bacteroidota > Bacteroidia > Bacteroidales > JAIPAP01 > JAIPAP01. The sequence goes on along the minus strand of JAIPAP010000074.1, from coordinate 1,978 downwards.
CAGCAACGGCTATTTTTATGTGAATTATACCGGACAAGCGGATAGCACGCACATTTCACGCTTTTCTGTTAGCGAATCCGATCCCGATGTGGCCGATCCCGGCAGCGAATCGGTCATGCTAACCATTCATCAACCTTATACCAATCATAATGGAGGAGATGTAAGATTTGGTCCTGACGGTTACCTGTATATATCAACCGGTGATGGCGGCAGTGCCGGCGATCCGCAAAACAATGCCCAGGATCTAGGCAGCTTGCTTGGCAAGCTATTGCGCATCGATGTAGCCGGCAACCCTTATGGTATTCCGCCTCACAATCCTTTTGTGGATGATCCGGCTGCCCGGGATGAAATATGGGCCTGGGGCCTGCGAAACCCCTGGCGCATTAGCTTCGACAGCGAAACCGGCGACCTATGGATAGCTGATGTGGGGCAAAACGAATATGAAGAAATAAATTTTGAACCGGCCGGCAGCAACGGTGGTGTAAACTACGGCTGGCGCTGTTATGAAGGCCATCATGAATACAATACCCAAGGCTGCGAAAGCCAGGAATTTTATACCTTCCCGGTGCATGAATATTCCCATACGGCAACCGGCGGCTGTTCGGTAACCGGAGGGTTCATCTACCGCGGCGATCAATACGAAAACCTGTTAGGTCATTACGTATTTGCCGATTACTGCAACGATAAGCTTTGGACCTTGTATAACGATTCCGGCAACTGGGAACTAACACAACAGGGTCAATATACCGGCAATAATTTCAGCACTTTCGGACAGGACGCGAATGGGGAGCTGTATATCGCAGGCATCTCGAGCGGCATCATTTACCATATTAAAGACACCACAACTACCGGGATCAATGAAACTCATAAACCCCAATGGCTTAACGTGTATCCCAATCCGGTATATGACGAATTAACCGTAAAAACCAATGGCAATGTTTCCAACCAGGTTAAATTAACCATCACCAATGTAAATGGACAGGTAATGATGAGGGAGCAAATAAAAAGTGGGGTTCACACTATCTCTATGGAGTCATTTTCACCAGGGGTTTATATACTGCGGGGTTCTGATGGAGAAAATGTCACGGTTAAAAGGGTATTATTACATTAATTAGAACCTATCCATTTCACTCATCATCTGAGCGTTTAAAAACCTCATCATCCACCGGCCGGCAAAATGGAATGTTGAAGGCAAATTGAAGATTGGTCATGTGATTCTCATTAACCGGGATAAAATAATTCATCTCGATAAACAAAAAATCAAACACCCTAAGCCCTGCTCCCACCGCCAGGTTTATCTCAGATTTATAGGTGTTGTTTTTCACTTTCTTAATGCCGTCTGCATGGGCACCTTGCATCATCACATCATAAGATGTAAGAAGAATATTGCCCGTAATCCCGCCCTGGAAATAATAGTCATTAAATAACCTATACTGCGACAACAGGTTTAAATCGAGATAATGATTTTCAAATCGTTCAAATGGCGCTACGGCCCCTGAACGCTTTGGAGCATAAATAGCGTCCATTGTCAATGACAGCAGAGGCGTTAATTGCTGCCCAATATAAAACCCAACCGTTGGAGTAACGCCGTAACTCAAATCGATGGTATCGTGGGCAAACTTACTGGCATTTACCCCAAGTTTCATCCCCGCTAAATAGGGATGGGCTTGAACTTCCTGCGAAAAGGAATGTTTTTGGAAACCTAATAACAATAAACAAATTATAAGGATCAAAAAAAAGTTATTGGAAGTTGATGGCCTGAGATTTCTCATGGTTTTGGATTATTGGTTAATAAATTGGGCTTTTATACAAAACCCTGTTACAATTCCAAATATAGGAAATTTTTCCAAATAAATGATTTTCTTAAATTTTTAATCACTGGTGTCCGGTAAACATCAAGGAGATTCCTCGCTTCGCTCGGAAAGACAAGGGGTTTACGTATAAGGAGGCGAAGGGGGGTGGGGAAGGGGGGGGCCCC
>JAIPAP010000073.1 GCA_021740045.1 Bacteroidales bacterium | reverse complement strand
CTGATCATCTTCGAGGTGGATGTTGATGTATGTTTTATCCTTGTCGTTAAACTTAATGCTGTTTGTGATCAGGTTGATAAAGATCTGCTCAAGGGCCACGCGGTTCGTAAATAGTATCGCATCTTTATTACCAGTGATCTCAAAATTCACTTCATTTCCTTTATCCAAAAGGTTTATTGTGTTGTTTATGATTTTGTAAATCTCGATATCCTCCTTGTTCTCCGATAACAATTTTGAATTCTTGCTGTATTTAAGTATTCCATCTATCAGGTTGGTCAGCTGATACGATGCGCTGCTAATGTAACCGATAATTTCCTCGGAGTCGGTTTCCTTGTTGCTGTCGAGTTGATACTTCAACAGGTCCGTCATTTGTATAATGCCATTCAAGGGAGATTTAAGGTCATGGGCTGCCCTGCCGGCAAATTCATTCAATCCTTTGTTTTGAACTTCAAGTTCGTAAATCAGCATTTCCATATCCTTTGATTTCTTCCTTAGTTCAAAAAGCTTCATCACCTGCTTGCTAAGGGCGTTAAGCGCTTTAATCTGAGCGTCGTCCAATTGCTTGGGTTTCTTGTCAATTACGCAAAGCGTACCTAATGAATGCCCGTTGGAAGATACCAGGGGGATACCGGCGTAAAAAATAACATGCGGTTCTCCTTTAACCAGTGGATTATCATGAAAGCGTTCATCTATTCTTGAATCAGGAATTATCATGGGATTGTTCTGATCATGAATGGCGTGGGCGCAAAAGGAAACTTCCCGAGGGGTTTCATTAACCTCAATGCCATGATAAGATTTGAACCACTGGCGGTTATTGTCAATAAGGGTAATAAGTGAAATGGGGGTTTCGCATATTTGTGAAGCGATAAAGGTAATTTCATCATATTCCTCTTCCGGCAGGGTGTCCAAAATAGAATACTCCTTCAGTGCTTCCAGGCGCTCTTGTTCATTGGCGGGTGTTTCGGGTTTCTTCATATATCGACAATTAATACCGTTTAGTATGGGTAAATCCATAGCCGTTGTGCTTCTTGTTTATTCATCATAGAATTAACTATACGTAATGCTATTATCTCAACGAGTTTTGATTTGCAAAATTTTGATTATCACATCAGCTACTCATTATCAGTTCATTTTCCTGATTTTCCTTAAAGATAGGAATTATTTTTCAAACTTAGATCGGGTGCACTAAAAAAGCCGAAGCGATTGCTCCGGCCTTCTCTATAATAGTTTCTGTTTTTAACCAATGATTACAGGGTTCGCTTAACCTCCACTTCTTCAAAGCCTTCAATGATGTCGCCGACCTTAATATCGTTAAATTTTTCGATATTCAGGCCACACTCGTAACCGGCCGATACTTCTTTAACATCATCTTTAAACCGCTTGAGCGATCCCAGGTGACCGGTGTAGATCACGATGCCGTCGCGGATAATCCTTACTTTGGTATTACGGGTGATCTTGCCATCGAGCACCATACAACCGGCAATGGTACCCACCTTGGTAATCTTGAAGGTATCCCTGACTTCGATGTTGCAGGTGATGCGCTCTTCAATTTCAGGTGACAGCATACCTTCGATAGCTTGTTTAATTTCATCAATAGCTTTGTAAATCACTGAATAGGACCTGATGTCGATCTGTTCCTGTTCGGCGACCTTACGAGCATTGCTCGAGGGACGTACCTGGAAACCTACGATTACGGCGTCAGATGCTGATGCCAGTAATACATCCGATTCAATGATTTGACCCACTGATTTATGGATCACGTTCACCTGAACTTCTTCTGTAGAGAGTTTCAGCAACTCATCGGTAAGTGCTTCTACCGAACCATTGGCATCACCTTTAACAATAATGTTCAACTCTTTGAAATCACCAATGGCAATACGGCGTCCAATTTCATCAAGGGTGATGTGTTTTTGAGTACGGATACCCTGCTCACGCTGTAACTGAAGACGCTTGTTAGCAATTTGCTTAACTTCGCGTTCATCTTCCATCACATTAAACTTATCGCCGGCTTGTGGCGCACCATTAAGCCCCAGCATCAGAACAGGATCTGACGGCTTGGCTTCTTTTACGGGCTGATTTCTTTCATTGTACATGGCTTTCACCTTCCCGTAGGTGGAACCGGCCAGCACCATGTCGCCGATTTTTAAGGTGCCGCCCTGCACCAGTATATTGGCTGTGTAGCCACGACCACGGTCGAGTGCCGATTCGAGCACGGTGCCGGTGGCCAGCTTATTGGGGTTACTTTTCAGCTCGAGTAATTCAGATTCGAGCAACACCTTTTCGAGCAGGTCACCCACGCCTTCGCCTTTTTTAGCCGAAATATCCTGACTTTGGTATTTTCCGCCCCATTCTTCAACCAATAAGTTACGGTTTGCAAGACCTTCTTTAATCTTGTGGGGGTTGGCATTGGGCTTATCAACCTTGTTAATGGCGAAAATAATGGGCACACCGGCAGCCTGTGCATGGTTAATGGCCTCAACGGTTTGTGGCATCACCGTATCATCGGCGGCAACCACAATAATAGCAATGTCGGTTATTTGTGCTCCTCGGGCACGCATAGCCGTAAAGGCTTCGTGGCCTGGTGTATCGAGGAAGGTGATCCCTTTCCCCTCTTCCAGTTCAACCTCATATGCTCCTACGTGCTGTGTAATACCCCCGGCTTCACCGGCAATCACGTTGGTTTTTCGTATATAGTCGAGCAGCGATGTTTTACCATGGTCTACGTGACCCATAACGGTTACCACCGGTGAGCGTTCAACCAGATCTTCGGGGCTATCCTTCGACTCCTGTTCATCGATAGCTTCCTGAACATCAACACTTACAAATTCTACCTCATAACCAAATTCGTCGGCAACCAAATTCAAGGTTTCCGCATCAAGGCGCTGGTTAATGGATACTACCATACCCAGGTTCATGCAGGTTGATATCACATCATTGACCGAGGCATTCATCATGGTGGCTAATTCGTTTACCGTAACAAACTCGGTCACCTTAAGCACCTTTTGTTCATCCTCTTTACGCTGTTCTTCTTCCGCCTTTGATTGTGCTGTTTGTTGGCGCTTCATGCGGCGATGTTTCGATCCTTTGGATTTGCCACTACCACCACTGAGGCGTTGCATGGTTTCCTTAATCTGTTTCTGGATTTCCTCTTCCGTAAGTTCCGGTCGTTCTTCACGGCGTAGTGGCTTGCGCTTATCTTTTGGTTTTTGACGGGAGCGTTGCGGCTTGCCGGTATCTTTTTCTTTCTTTTCCGTATCAACCGGTTTAGCCTTCTTAATGCGTTTACGCTTTTTCTTCTTCGAATGAACCTTATCATCAGCTGAGGAAGCAACGGGCTTGGAACCAGACTTTTTCTTGTCCTTGTCAGGAAGTTCGATGGAGCCCAAAATGCGCGGCCCTTTAAGGCGCTGCACCTCGGTGGGAATAAAGTTAAGGTCTTGTTCTTCCTTTTGTTCTTCTTTAGCTGCTGGCTTTTGTTCAGCCGGCTTTTTCTGCTCAGGTTTCTTCCTTCCTTGTTGTTTTGCAGCAGGTTTTTGCTCCCTTGGCTTTTGCTCCTTGGCCTTTTCCTTATCGGCTTGTGGCTTACTTGCTTGTTTAGCGGCCGGTTTTTGTTTAGGGGTTTCTTTTTCCTTTTTCTCCGGACTGGCTTTCTTTGCTCCGCCTTTTTCTTCTCCTGTCTTATGCTCCTTCCTGGTAGCCTCCCGTTGTTTTTTCTTTTCTTCCTTCGACTTACGCGGAGGACGTGTCCGGGTATTCATCGAATCGATATCGATCTTGCCCAATACTTTAGGGCCTGCTTCTTCACTTTCTTCGTGTTCCACACTTTTTTCTTCGGATTCGCGGCTTTCTTTTTCTTCAGACCCTTTTTTCCCGGCTTTTTCTTTTTCAGCTTCAGGAGCAGGTGCTTCTTTCTCGGTGGGTTTTTTCTCTTCTTTAGCCGGTTCTTTCGCAGCCTTTTCCTTTTCTTCTTTTTCTTTTTCCTGCTTTTTAGCCTCAGCTTGCTCAACCTCTTGCTGCTGAGCTTCCTCTTTTTGTCCGGCTACAGGTTCAGTAGCTTCCTCTTTTTGAGGCTCTTCTGTTTTCTGCTCTTGCTGTTCTTTTTGTTCCTTCTGTTCCTTTTGTTCTTTAGCGGACTTCTCTTCCTTCTGTTCTTTAGCTGGCTTCTCTTCCTTCGTTTCAGCCTTTTCTTTCTTAGCCGGCTTTTCATATTCTAAAGGAACATTCCTGATAAATAGTTCATCCTGATCGGATTCCTGTTCTTCTTCCTCTGCTTCGTCTGCCTTTTCCTTTTCTTTCTTGCTTTCTTCTTCAATAGCTTTGGCCCGGGACTTGGGATAATCAAAGCCTATCTTTTTGGCTTCTTCTTTTACAGTTTTTTCCGATTGAAAAGCTTTTACTAAAACTTCATATACTTCAGGAGATATTTTGGTATTCGGCTTACTTTCAATGTCGTAGCCCTTCTTATTGAGATAGTCAACAATGGTTGATATCCCCACATTGAACTCTCTTGCTGCCTTTGTAAGCCTTATTGTCTTTTTGCCTTCTGCCATATAATATAGTATAGCTTTTTTTTCCTGTATTTATTAATATAAGCGTGTAAAATTAAGATTATTTTATTATCCAACAAGAAACTCCATGCCAGATAGCTAAATCCGGTGTTACATATGCTTACGTTTTTTTTGGTTATTATTCAAATTCTTCTTTCAAAATCCGTAATACCTCATTTACTGTTTCTTCCTCCAGATCGGTACGATTAACCAGGTCAGGAACATTATAATCTAAAACGCTCTTGGCAGTGTCGCAGCCGATGCTTTTGAATTCATCAATGATCCACTGATCAATTTCGTCAGAGAACTCCTGGAGGTCAACGTCTTCGGCGTCAACTTCCGAATCACGGTAAACATCGATTTCATATCCGGTTAACTTACCGGCAAGCTTAATGTTATATCCTCCTTTACCAATAGCCAAGCTCACCTGATCGGGTTTCATGTATACATTGGCTTTTTTGTTTTCTTCATCGATATTGATGCCCGAAATTTTAGCCGGACTGAGTGCCCTTGAAATATACAATGAAGAATTGGTGGTGTAGTTGATCACATCAATGTTTTCGTTTTTCAACTCCCTGACGATGCCGTGGATTCGCGATCCTTTCATACCCACGCAGGCGCCTACCGGGTCGATACGATCGTCGTACGATTCAACGGCAATTTTTGCGCGTTCTCCCGGAACCCTTACAATGTTTTTAATGGTAATAAGACCATCGTATACTTCGGGAACTTCAGATTCGAAAAGGCGTTCCAGAAAAGCAGGTGATGTTCTTGAGAGAATGATCACCGGCCGGTTGTTGCGCATATCGACCCTGGAAACTACCGCCCGTATGGTATCCCCTTTACGATAATAATCGCTTGGGATCATTTCATTTTTAGGTAACGACAATTCAATGTTTTCGTCATCAATCACCAACAGCTCATTTTTCCATACCTGGTATACTTCGCCGGTTATGATCTCACCTACACGATCGATGTATTTTTTATAAACATTGCTTTTTTCATATTCCTGGATCTTCGACATCAGATTTTGCCGGATAGCAAGGACCTCGCGCCGGCCAAAATCATCCATTTTGATCTCTTCCGACACATCTTCACCTACCTCAAAATCCGGCTCTATCTTGATGGCCTCCGAATAGGCAATCTGGGTATTTTCATCCTCAACTTCCCCATCTTCTACAATTTGGCGGTTGCGCCAGATTTCAAGGTCTCCCTTATCGATATTTACAATAATATCGAAATTACTCTCCGAGCCGAATTTCTTAATTAGCAAATGGCTGAATACATCCTCGAGAATCCGCATCATGGTTTCCCGGTCGATGTTCTTAAACTCCTTAAACTCGGAGAATGTCTCTATTAAATTAATATGTTCCATCTCGCAGTACGATTAATGGTTACTATTTTTCCTGTTTCTTTGTCCTGATTTACTTTTCTTTTCGCTTAAAAGAAACCACCCCCTTGGTTTCCTTGATGCTATCAAAAGTGTACCGAAACTCTTCCTGTACCGGCTTATTTTGCTGTTTCAGTTTTTTCTTCCGGCTCTTCGACATTGGTTTATAAATTTCAATACCATTTTCGTCCACTTTTGTTAATTCACCTTGCTTTTCGGTGCCGTCGGTCAATCTCACCTTAACTTCCCGGCCAATATATTTCCGGTATTGCCTTAGCGACACAAACGGCCGATCGATTCCCGATGTTGAAACAACCAGCTCAAAATCCTCTTCATCACGATTGAGCTTTTGTTCCAGGTCACGGCTTATCTTACCGCAATCATCAATAGAAAGCCCGCTGTCGCTATCGATATAAACAAATATTTTATTTCCGGGCTTTACCTTTACATCAACCACAAAGCTATCGGTCGATTGTATAAGTTCCAATGTATGATGCAGTACCGTTTCATTATCGATCATTGGTGACCTCCGTTATTTGCAATAAAAGAGGGGACACTTAGTCCCCTCATTCATTGCTCCTTAGATTCCTTAAAAAAGAACTCCCATTATTTTGAGAGTTCTTTCCATTCCTCAGTGAAATATATTAACATCAAATAGTTAACCAAGCAACGTGGGTGCAAAGGTATGAAATCCATTTTAACTGATCAACAAACTTTGCATTTTTTTAACGTGGTCAATCTCTGAAAATTATATGCTTACCCATTAAAACATTTATCCATAAAATTGGGTTATATACACTTTTCAGGAAAATGAGGTTACATCGGTCATTATATTAGATAGCCATTTTTGATGTGTGGAAAAAATTTGACCGGGAAATAAGGAGTTTTATATCTAAAAATGTTGTATTTTTAGATGTAGTTTGGATAAAAGCAAAATGCAATAATTAGATAAGCTGGGAAATATGGAAATTAGCTATCCGGACCTGAGCGGAAAAACATGTCTTATTGTTGAGGATGATAAAACTAGCTTTAATTTGTTAAGGCGAATTCTTAAGCGTTGTCATTTAGAAATTCTATGGGCCCAAACCGGGCGGGAAGCTATTGATATGGCGCTGAACAAAGCCATTGACCTGGTATTAATGGATATTAAAATGCCCGATATTGACGGCTTGGAAGCTACCCGGGCCATAAAGAAAAAAAAGCCCAATTTACCCATTATTGCTCAAACAGCATTTGCTCTAAGTGGTGACGAGCAGCGCACTTATGATGCCGGATGTGATTACTATGTAACCAAGCCAATTGAAAGGGTAAGGCTTATTAATGCTATTAGGAAAAGTTTAAAAACCTGAAAATTAATTTATTATTAATTAACCGGAAAGGTTTTCACATGTTTCGTATTATCTTTATATCTATAAGAGACGGAGCAAAAATGATTAAATTTTAGTATATTGAGGGTCTGAAATCAAAGCTAGATCAAAAAAAAGAGTGTAGTAAATGGCCGGCAAAGACTCAGAAAAGCAACTTAAGCAAATAATTGAAGATCTCCGCAATGAAAACAGCAGGTTGAAAAATCAGCTTGCAAATGCCAACCGGAAGGATGAAGTGTTTTCACAACATGATACCAAGGGCTCAGCCCGCTATGAAGGAGCTTTTGATCATTTTTTTTATAAGGAGCTTCAACGCAATTTCGAACAGCAAAAGTTACTCACCAATGTCTCGTATCAATTCACCTCACTTGAACATTTTGAGGAAAATATTAACCGGGCACTACAACTGGTAGGAACGCACACCGAGGTAAGCCGGGTTTACATTTTTGAAGATAGTGCCGATGGAAAGTATACTTCTAACACTTTTGAATGGTGCAATACTGGAATCGAGTCACAAATTGAAAACCTACAGGGGATTCCCTATTCCACTATTCCTTCATGGAAAAAAATATTAAAAGAGGAAGGGCATATACACGCCCGGGATATTAAGATGCTTCCGGAAGACATAAAAGTAATTTTGGAACCCCAGGGAATTTTATCCCTTCTTGTTATTCCATTGGAGATAAAAGGTGGTTTTTTTGGGTTTATCGGGTTCGACGATTGTGAGCGAGCAAGAAAATGGGATGACTCTGAAATAAACTTGTTGAAAACAGTCTCCAATATTATTTCCAATTATTTTGAAGGTAAGCGAGCTGAAAAAGCCTTGGTAGAAAGTGAGGAAAAATACAGGAATCTTTTTGAGAATTTCCAGGATATTTTCTATACAACCGATCTGGAAGGGAATATTACCCTAATTAGTCCATCGGTATATGATTTAAGCGGTTTTACTCCACAAGAGATGATTGGAACAAATGCCAGAAGATTTTATAAGGATGCTTCGGATCAGGAACGGCTTCTAAACCAATTGTTTAATAATGGAGAAGTAAGGGGTTTCGAAACCAATATGATCATTAAAAACGGAGATGAGATCACGGTTTCCATGATGGCCCAGCTTATTTATGATGACCAGGGTAATCCCCTAGAAACACAGGGGGTTTTGCGCGACATTACCGAAAAGCGTAAGGCCTATCGAGCCCTGAAAGAAAGTGAAGAGCACTTCAGAACCTTCACGGAGTTTGCCCCCATTGCCATTATGATATACTCGAAGAACAAATGGATTTATGCAAATAAATACGCCCAGGACTTAACCGGGTATACCTCTGAGGAATTCCTTAAGATGAATTACTGGGATATTGTTCATCCCGATTATAAGCAACTGATCAAGGAAAGAGGATCTGCCAGGTTAGACGGAAGGAATAGTGAAGTTGAAAATCATTATGAATTCAAAATACTCCACAAAAACGGCAGTGAAATTTGGGTTGATTTTCGCGCCGAACCCATTGAATACCACGGCCAGATTGCTGTGTTGATTAGTGCCCAGGATATTACCCAGCGTAAAAAAATGGAGCAGGATCTTGTAGATGCCAAGAATAAAGCGATTGAATCGGATCGATTGAAATCGGCATTCTTGGCTACCATGTCGCATGAGCTTCGAACACCGTTAAATGCTATTATTGGTTTTTCCGATTTGCTGAAAGATGGGGAAAACGGGGAAGAGTTGAGAGAATATGCCGAAACCATTAATACTAATGGCGTTCATCTTTTAAACCTGATACAGGATATTTTCGATCTTTCCATTATTGAGAGCGGAAAGATCAATATAATAAGCAAAACCGTGAATGTACACAATATCATGGATGAAATTTGGGATATTTTGGCGGCAGAGCTTAAGAATTTTAAAAAAGAACATCTCCATGTGTATACAAATTTGCCGGAAAAAAATATTGAAATCACCTCAGACCCTTATCGGCTGAAGCAAATTATGCTAAACTTGTTGAAAAATGCGCTCAAATTCACCCATGAGGGATTTGTTGAATACGGATATAAACAAGCCGGTGAACATGCACTTCAATTGTATGTTAAGGATAGTGGAATAGGGGTGCCGGAAGATAAAAGGGAAGTGATTTTTGAGCGCTTCAGGCAACTCGACGACTCTCACACCCGCAAATATGAAGGGACGGGGTTGGGATTGTCGATCAGTAAAGAATTAGCCGAACTACTAGGTGGTGAAATTAATGTTGAGTCAGAAGAAGGGAAGGGCTCTATCTTTTATTTCACCCTTCCTTTTCAATTCAGGAAAATTACAAAATCATTAAAATCGGGGAAAAGCTCTATGACAGCTAATAACAAGGAAACAAATCATTTGGAAGGTAAAACCATATTGATCGTTGAAGATGATCTATCGAGCTATGCATTATTAAAAACCATTTTAAAGGTCAATAATGCTAATGCCTTATGGGCCACTCAGGGGAGTAAGGCGATCGAACTGTGTCATTCGAATGATAACATCGATCTGGTGTTGATGGACATTAAGCTTCCTGATATTAGTGGGTTTGAAGCCACCAGGAAGATCAAGGAAATATGCCCGAATATCCCCATCATTGCCCAAACCGCATATGCTATGAGCGGTGACCGCGAAAAGGCTTTAGAAGAAGGTTGCGACGATTATATTTCAAAACCAATAAAAAAGGACCATCTTATGATGATCCTTCAAAAGCATTTATCCGGTAATTAGGTAATGCTAATGGCTTGCATATACCCGGTATTCCCAGGGTTTTAATTTAAACCTGGGCTGGCGGTCGAAATCAGCTTTATTGCCGGTGAATATTTCTTTGTAGGTGCCGAAATAATTTTTCCCTTTCAAGTTTACATTCAACTCTTCTCCTGTAAGGTTAAGGATTACAAATATCTTGTCGTTTCTGGCCTCCCTTACAAACGCATAAACCGATTTGTTTTTCGAGGTTTTTACCTTTTCCAGTTCACCACCTAATTTACCGTTTCTTAGTGCCTTGTTTTCATGCTTAAGTTTTATGAGTTTTTTATAGAATTCGGTAAAGTCTTTACGGTCAATCCATTCAATAACATCTTTCTGGAAGAACTCTAAGGGCTTGTCCAGCCCCACTTCCTGTCCGCTGTATATGAGTGGCATACCGGGTACTGTGAAAGTAAGCGCGGCAAATGCTTTGGCGCCTTCGCCATAACGTTCGAAAACTGTTCCGTTCCATGAATTTTCATCATGATTGGTAGTAAAGCGCATACGATATGAATCTTTCGGGAAACGCTTATTATTTTTTTCCAGAACCGTATCGATCTTATCTGCAGTCATTTCACCTTTGGCAATACTGTTCATAGTATGCAATAATTCCCATGAATACGACATATCAAAAGCCCGGTTGTGATGCTCGGGCTCTTCAGCTTCGGCGAGCATAAAAACCGGCTTCAATTTTTCAAGTTCCAGACGGGCATCGTTCCAGAATTCGGTTGGCACCATTCCGGCCACATCGCAGCGGTAACCGTCTATGTCGGCTTCGATTACCCAATATTTCAAAGCATTTTTCATGTATTCCCGTAAACCGGGCTCCGAGAAATCCAATTGAATCACATCGGTCCAGTTATGGGGTGAAATATAATTACCTGTCGAGTCTTTATCATACCACTCGGGGTGTTCCTCGGTGAGTTTATTGTCCCATGAGGTATGATTAGCCACCCAGTCGATAATAACATGCATGCCATGTTGATGGGCCGATTCCACCAATTCCTTAAAGTCTTCCATGGTTCCGAATTCGGGATTTACACCATAGTAATCCTTTACGGAATAGTAGCTTCCCAGCTCACCCTTACGATTTTTTTCACCAATAGGATGGATGGGCATCAGCCATAAAATGTCAACGCCAAGTTCCCTGAGTCTTGGCAAGTGGCTTTCGAAAGCTTCAAAAGTGCCTTCTGGGGTGTATTGTCGTATATTAACCTCATAAATTGTAGCATACCTACTCCAATCGGGATGTTGCACTTGGCTCACCTTACGCACTTCATCAACCTTAGAGCCTTGTTCGGACTGACATGAGCTCATAATAACCAATGCCAAGGCCGCTAATCCTATTATCCCCGGTAATGTTAATAAGCGGGGAATTTTCAATTTCTTTTTTTTCATAAGCCTTTTGTTTTAATCCTCTTATATAATGAATCGTTATTTTCCCAATTTGTTTTCATAAAATAAAGAATTAAAGATACTAAATATTTAACAATTAATAGATCGATAAGATGGGGTGTTCATTTTGTGTGCTCAGGTCAATTTACGATTTATGTATGAGCTGTAGTCCTTGATCTCTGGCTTATAATCGAACTGGAACAAGGGGCTCGATATCATAAAATCGGCAGTGGCCCGGTTGCTGGCAGTGGGTATGTTATACAAAACCGTAATACGCAGCAGGGCCTTTACGTCAACATCATGAGCCTGGGGTTCCATAGGATCCCAGAAAAAGATCATAATGTCGATCTTACCTTCGGCGATCATGGCGCCCAATTGTTGATCACCACCCAAGGGTCCTGATTTGAGCCGGGTAATTTTGAGGTTATAGGCTTGTTGGGCCGTGGATTTGTTAATAATTGCCTGTTCAACAAATTTGCCGGTGGTACCGGTGCATACAATATTGTGTTGCTTTATGATGTCAATGTTATATTCCAACCATTCGATCAGGTCCTTCTTGCGGTTATCGTGAGCAACCAAGCCAATGGTTTTTGTAACAGGTGTCGCTTTTCTCGCTGCTTCCATTTTTCCTCCCTTCATTTAAATAACTCATTCCTTCCTTAATCGTCAAATATACACATTTGAATAATTACAGTCACATTAATTGCATTTAGTAAAGCTATCTCCGAGGTGTGATTTGCCCTATTTTCAAATATATTCCATTGGTCCAGCCAAAACCGTCCTGGGTAGGGTATTCGCCTCCGCCTGCTTTTAATGTGGTATCCACTACATTGTATTTTTCCATAAGTCTGCCTGTGCGTGCATATACTCCTTCGATCAGGGTAGTCCATCTGTGCCCGGCTTTATTGGCCAGCTCATGATGTCCATATTTTTTTAAACCTGCACCACTTATCCACTGCAAAGGAGCCCAGGCATTGGGATAATCCCATTGCTCACCGGTTGTGATTAAAGTGGTAACCATCCCCCCCGGTTTTAAAAAGTGGCTTTGAAGATGAGTAGCCATAACCTCCGAATAATTTTTAGGAGCGATCTCCACAAAGTACGGGTAGGTTCCGGCGAGGCTGAGGTCCCCGGTATACCTTAGGTTTTCCCAATACACATCCTGGTAAAAGCCGGTTTTTTCATCCCAAAAAATCCGGTTGATTGCTTTTTTCCTATGCCCAGCTTGGGCTTCATAATGTGCAGCTTGTTTGGTTTCTCCTGCTAACCGGCTGGCCTTAGCCAGCGTTTTCTCCAAGTGATAGATCAAGCTGTTTAAATCAACCGGCAGTATTTGAGTAGTTTCGATGGTTGTAAGATTCTCGTCATCGGCCAGCCAGCGGCTGCTAAAGTCCCAACCCGACTCGCAAGCTGACCGGATGTTACGATACACCTGGGTGTTTTCTCTACCCGATTTACGAGCTGCCATTACATCCTCACGGTAGGCTTCCGGCCTTGGATTGGCTTTCCCGTCCCAGTAGCGGTTCAAGATCAGTGTATCACTTACCAGCACTACATGCTGACAGGCCGGCTTATCCGGGGTAAGCTTATCAGAGTCATTCATCCAAAATGCATATTCTTTTTTCATCTGTGGTAGATAATCCACCAGGACATCCTCACTTTCAATCCGGGCAAGCAACTCCACCATAAATGCAAAAAACGGGGGCTGTGAGCGGCTCAGGTAATAAGTGCGGTTACCGTTGGGAATAAAATCATATTCATCAATCAACCAGGCAAAATTGTCCACCATATTACGGATGATGTCCACACGGCCATCCACGGCCAGTCCCAGCATGGTGAAATAGCTATCCCAGTAATATACCTCGCGAAACCTCCCACCGGGCACTATGTATGGATTCGGGAGCACAATGAGTGATCCGGATTCATCATCGGGCCGGGGCTTACGTTTGAGGTAATCCCATAATTTCGTAATGTGCTCTTTGATGGGTTTTTTTGTTTTAATATCATATGAATCAGGATTATGGGGCAAATCAAAGTGCTCCAGCACAAATTGCTCTAATTTGAAACCGGCTTTATCCTTCTGTTGATGGTATGCCTTGAGTATCTCCTCCGGAGAGGACTTGGGGACACAATCCGGAAAAGTCTTCGAGTCCTCAAAGACTTGATGCATCTGAACATCCACAAACAAATCCCCCAGGTCATCGGCCGGATGATACTGGGCCGGCAGTATTACCGGCAGTAATCCAAGTAAAAATGATATGAGGACAAGTTTGCAGTTCATAGAGCAAAGAGCATTATTGCACCGTTAGAATTATCTTTCCTCTGGCCTTACCTGTTTCGCTTCTTTTGTGGGCTTCGGCAGCCTGTTCGAGCGGGTATTTACTATCGATGAGTGGCTTGAGCTTGCCCTCATCCGCTAATTGCTTCAGGAAGGCAAGGTCGTCAGCTACAGCTTTCACAGAAGTAGTGTGTATCTTTTTTCCGCTGAACAGCTTTCTTAATAATCCTCCGATATAGCCTGATGCCGAAGGTAAGGTGGTTACATAATGGCTTTTTCGCTTCATTAGCTTTTTCATCTTGGAAAACGGGTATTTAGCCACGGTATCGAATACGATGTCGAAACGTTCATTAACATCGGTCACTTCTTGTTTTTTATAATCGATAATATGGTCGGCGCCAAGCTGCCTGGATATGTCTTCCTTTTCGGTGCTGCAAACGGCTGTAACGCTTGCCCCCAGGTTTTTAGCTATTTGAACGGCAAAAGATCCCACGCCTCCTGCGCTACCGGTTATGAGTACGTGTTGATCTTTCTTCAACTTCGGCTGGTCTCTTAATGCCTGCAGCGCCGTTAAAGCGGCCAGCGGAATAGCAGCAGATTCCTCAAAATCCAATGATTCAGGCTTATGATAGATCTCATTGGGCCTGGCTATCACATATTCGGCATAAGCCTTTCCTTTAATGTATTCAACCATTCCGAAAACCTCATCGCCTTCCTGGAATTTCTCATGCTTGGCACCGGTTTGTTCCACCACGCCCGCATAATCGGCGCCGATGGTTTTAGGGAATTTATTGTTAACGATCATGCGCAGTAAACCTTTGCGCACTTTCCAGTCAATGGGATTAACGGCCGAGGCATACACCTTTACCAATACCTCGTTTTCTTTTGGTTCCGGCTTGTCCCATCCGGCCATCTTCAATACCTCCGGTGGACCATATTGGTCATAAACAATAATTTTCATAGGTTTCCTTTTTGATTTCTATTGTATCCCTTTTTTTGGTGGCTATTTAATAAGTTCAATCACCATTGCCGATTTGCCGGGCACTTTTAAGGTGCTTAGATTTTCGACCATCTTATCGGTGGTTACCTCATACGCCGAATTAAAATCCTCCAAGTCTTTCTTATAGCGGGTTGTTTTAATGGTTTGCTCTTTATCCTTGTTGTTTAATACCACCATTACCGCTTCGTTTTCATGATGACGGAAATACACATAAATCCCATTTTCCGGAATATAATGTACCAGCTTACCGTGATGGATCACCGGGGTTTCACGGCGCCAGTTCAATAAGTTGCTGATGTAGGAGAAAGCTTCGTTTTCCTTCTCGGTTCTGCCCGAAGGCAGGAAAGCATTTCGATCATCATCCGGCCATCCGCCCGGAAAATCGGTACGTATACCACCATGGCCTTCATGTTCTTTGCCATGCTTGAGAATTTCCGTTCCGTAGTAGATCATGGGAATGCCCCGGGTGGTCAACAAGAATGCAATCCCCATTTTGAATTTATTCATATCTTTTCCAACGGATGAATAATAGCGCGTTAGGTCGTGGTTATCGAGAAAGATAAGGTTTTGATAAGGATCGCCGTACAGGAAATCCTGGGCAAGCACGTAGTACAGGCGGGCCAGGCCGGTGGTCCAACCTTCCGATTCTTTAAAGGCATCATTCATGGCAAAATGCAACGGAAAATCGGTAACGCTGGGAAGGTTAGAATCATAGCCGCCGGCCAGTTTTGAACCTCCCTGGAAATAGGCTGTTATGGATTCTTTTTGCAGCCATGATTCACCAACAATGTTAAAATCGGGGTATTCATTAAAGATCCGTTCACCCCATTCCGCGATAAAATTCTTGTAGGAATAAGGCTGTGTGTCAACACGAATGCCATCGATGCCGGAATATTCTATCCACCAGATGGTGTTTTGGATCAGGTAATCGGATAGCAAATCGTTTTTCTGATTTAAATCAGGCATATGGTTATCGAACCAACCGGTAATGAATTTATGGTAATCATAGTCGGATACATGCGGGTCCATATGCACGGAGCCCCTGAAGTTGCTGCGGTAAAAGGTGTCTTGCTGATGGATCCAATTGGGCATGGGCAGGTCCTGGATAAACCAGTGGTAAAGGCTGCTATGATTAAAGATCATATCCATAATGACCTTCATACCCTTTTGGTGGCTCTTTTGAACCAGCTTTTTGTACATGGCATTATCGCCAAAACGGGGATCGACCTCGTAAAAATCGGTGATGGCATAACCATGATAGGAATACTCGGGATTATCATTTTCCAATAAAGGATTGATCCACATGGCCGTAGCTCCCAGGTTACGGATGTAATCCAGGTGATCGATAATGCCCTGGATGTCGCCACCATGCCGGCCGTCGGGGTCGGAGCGGTCGGCTTGCTGTTTCATGCCTTTAATATTATCATTACCGGGGTTGCCATTGGCAAAGCGATCGGGCATGAGCAGGTAGATCGCATCGGCCGGGGAAAATCCTTTACGCTCTGCCGATCCCGGCTTACGCTTTTTTAGCTCATATTGGTATTCATATACCGCACCTTGGGGCGAAGTGAATTCAATGGGATAGGTCCCGGCTTCAGCATCCGGGGTAATGATCATTTCTAAAAACAGGTAATTGGGATTTGATACTTTAATCACCTGGTTCAGGGTTAATCCTTCTTTTTCAATATTTACCCGTGAATTTGCAATATCAGTACCGTATACCAGCACCTGCAATTCCGGGTTATTCATACCGCTCCACCAAAAAGGCGGTTCAACGCGTTGTACATCTACTTCCTGCGCCGTCAGGCTCAAAGCACCTATCATAAAAACCAGCGCTATAAAAGGCTTTAACATTCTGCACATTTTCATACTTTCCTATTTTAAGGTTTTGAGTTTATAAAAATAATCATTTGGGCAAAAATAAGGGTGATTGGTTTTCTTATTCATGATAAATCCATAATTGGTGATTAACTTTGCTATATGGATGGTGAGATATTAAAAGACTTGGTAACCAGGGAAATGCCTTTTGGAAAATTCAAAGGTTCCAAAATCTGCAACCTGCCTGAATTTTACTTGGTGTGGTTTAAGCAGCAGGGCTTTCCAAAGGGTAAGCTGGGTATGTGGATGGAAACCATGTATGAGATCCGGGTTAATGGGCTTGAGTATCTGCTCGATCCGCTTAAACGGGATCAGCAGGATTAGTTGCTATACGTGAAGTTCTTGCGATAAAACGTAAGTTGGCATAAGGCAATGGGCAGTTGGCAAGCCGGATATATACTACACAATAGCGAGGTGAAATTTCATCGGTTATAAGCTGTTTGCTGTCAACTTATCAATAATGCCTTATCTTTGTTTTTCAACATAATAAATAAATCACATGAAATTTACTGATCCGCTTGTGCACGGGCGTTTGATCAAACGCTATAAACGGTTTTTGGCTGATGTGGTCCTTGATGACGGCGCCGAAGTCACTGCGCATTGCACCAACTCGGGTTCCATGAAAAGTGCCCTGGAAGAAGGCGCTGAGGTTTACCTGTCACCGGTAAAAGACCCGAAGCGGAAAACCCGCTTTACCTGGGAAATGATCAAGATAAACGGGGACTGGGTGGGCATCAACACCAATCATCCCAATACCCTGGCCTATGAGGCGATTCGCGATGGCACGCTGGAAAAGCTGAAAGGATATACCCGGGTGAGAAGAGAAGTGAAACACCTCGATAGCCGCATTGATGTTTTTGCCGAGAATGATCATGAACAGTGTTTTATTGAAGTCAAAAACGTAACCCTGAAGGAGGGTAAGTACGGGCTGTTCCCGGATGCCGTTACCACAAGAGGCAAGAAGCACCTTGAAACCTTGATGCGTATCAGGGAAGAAGGAATGCGGGCAGTGATGCTGTATGTGGTGCAGCGCATGGATGTAGCTGCATTTGCGCCGGCCTGGAACATTGATAAAGCCTATAGCGAAACCCTGGAAGAAGCCCTGGGCAAAGGTGTTGAGGTTATTCCCGTACAAGCCAGGGTAACTCCCCAGTACATCGAAATTGACAAAGAACTTCCCTTTGCATTGAAACCTTCATATTAAAATTGGGTACTATTTTGTGACAATTATTGTAATTTGGTCGCGGTTAAAAATTAGGCTATGAAACAATTTATTACCCTGCTCATAATAGCAGCTTTTTTGATGTTTAACAGTTGCTGTCAGCCTCCGGCCGATAAACTGGCTTTTTTAAGCGATTACAAACCCGGCAATGAGTATCTGAAACCCGGCATGATCAATTTGCATTTTATCATGGAGACTTCCTCTATTTCCAAGGTGGATTCGGTGTTTAAAAAATTGATTGAACGTAATGATTTGCCGCTTACGCCAAAAGAATGTGCCGATGGTGAATATAAAGGAGTGTCACCTTATGATGCCTTTGATTACAGGCATGTGGCCGAATTAACGATCAATGAAGGAAAGATCGTTGGGATTGATTATGATGAAATCCATCGCAATGGGAAAGGCAAACAGGAAGATGAAGCCTATTGCCAAAAGATGAAGAAAAGCGGAACCACGCCGGCCTATGCCTATCCTACCATGGAAGCCCAATTATTAAGCTCGCAAAATTTGCAAGAAGTCGATGCCCTTGCCGGCGCCACCTATTCGCTTTACCGTTTTCGCTATGCCACCATTTTGGCATTGATCAAGGCGGAGATGGGGGAGTAAGTGTTTGTTTGTAGCTCGTAGCTCGTAGCTTGTAGCCGGTAACTGAAAATTCCCGGGATCCGCGATACAAATCGAAGATAAATAATAACTTATTCATTTACACCGGCTTTTATCCTCAACATTCCTCTTAACAGGCTGTTTTATGTATAAAAGGAAATCAAATAAAAATGACCGGTTATGGAAGCGATAAATACAGCACTAGTTGGGTTTGGAAGTTCGGCACGGATATATAATGCGCCCTTTATTCATGCCAGCCCCAGGTTTAATCTCACTAAGGTGGTTGAGCGGCATCATAAGCATTCCAAAGAGGTTTACCCCTATGTGCAGGTTGTAAGAAGCCTCGATGAATTGCTGGAAGACCCATCGGTGCAGTTGGTGGTGATCACCACCCCCAACACCCTTCATTACACGCAGGCCAAACAGGCCTTGGAAGCCGGAAAGCATGTGATTGTAGAAAAACCTTTTACCATCAACTCAAAGGAAGCCGACGAATTAATTGATCTGGCACATTCCAAAGAGCTTTTATTAAGCGTGTTTCAAAACCGGCGCTGGGACGGCGATTTTTTGACGGTTAAGGATATTATTGAAAAAGGCTTTCTGGGCCGCCTGGTAGAGCTTGAATCGCATTTCGAGGTCTTCAGGAATTACCTCCGCCCGGGTGCCTGGCGGGAGGAGCCCGAGCCGGGAAGCGGAGTCCTTTACGATCTTGGCCCGCATCTTATCGATCAGGCTTTGGTATTGTTTGGCTTGCCAAAAGAAATAACTGCTTTTATTGAAATACAACGCGATAATGCCCAAACCGACGATCGCTTTAAGCTGATGATGCACTATGAAAACCTCCGGGTAACCCTTATGGCAGGTTTGCTGGCACGGGAGGCGGGGCCAAGATATCTGCTTCATGGCACACAAGGATCATTCATCAAATATGGTCTCGATCCACAGGAGGAAGCCCTTAAAAAAGGAAAGTCGCCGCTGGAACCGGATTGGGGTGTCGAATCATCCGACCGGTGGGGTAAGCTCAATTCCACCCTGCAGGGTCTGCATGTTGAAGGTACAATTGAAACGCATGTGGGAAATCACCAGGGGTATTATGATGATATTTATGATGCCATTGTTAATAAACGCGAACCTGCTGTAAAACCGGTACATGCCAGAAACATTATCAGGGTCATTGAATTGGCGATGGAAAGCAGCAAAAGGAAGTGCACCGTGGAATTTTTAGAATAGAAAAAGCCTGCAACAAATGCTGTGCAGGCTTTTTTTGAATATTTTCAAAGAGTTTGCTTACTCCACAATTAGTCGCTTTGTAACCACATGGCTGGAGGTGAAAACACGAATGATGTAAACACCTTTTGTAGTATCATCCATATCAAGATTCATGGTATTGGAAGCCGGTGAGAATTCCTTCACTTTTTGTCCGGCCAGGTTGTACAACGTAATCTGCTGTATATCCTCATTCGAGGTAATATGCAGCGTAGATTTCACCGGATTGGGGTAAAGCTCAAGTGTGTAAGCTTGCTCATCCGTTTTAGCGCCTTTTTTATTGATCTTCACCAGGGAATATTCCCCATCGCTTGCAGGGTAGGAGGGTGACATATGAGCGCCGGTAAACCGGGCCGTATAATTTGTTTCCAATGCCGCTTCTTCATTCCTGCTCTTATCCCAAAGGCGTAATAAAATTTGATCGCCGGGTATGTATCCGTTTTCTTCATCGATAACAGCAAAAGCCGCCAGATCATTTTCAAGGGCTTCACCTGATTCGACCACTGTTGATCCCACCAGTTTGCCATGGGCAAAGGCCGCTACTTCGTCACCGGTTTCAATGCCATTGCCTGCCTCCAGGTAAATGGTATAAACAGGCTGTGCCGGATTCCCGTAAACCTTTTCAAAATAGCTTAGCTTTGGTTTTGCATCAGCAAGTGATTTGGTAAAAGAAGCCGGATATACCAATTCATCGTTTGCTGTCATCTTGATCAGGTACCCTTCACCAGGAACAGTGTTCCCAATGTTATTCACCCAGTTGGGACCGATCTTACGAAGCATGCTTCCGTCGCTGGCCCTTACAAAATCGAGGTTGTCGTTCATAATGCTTTCAAAGGCGTCCATGGCATTCATCGTGGTGGCCGGTAGATAGCTTACAAACTGGTAACCTGTAGAAAGAGTAATCGGGGTTTGGGGATCCATCAAAGTGCCTTCCACGTTTACCGGGGCGTCTTCATACATATGGAACAGGTAGCCTTCTTCGGTTTGCCAGTTGCCAATCCCGTTCACCCAGTTGGGGCCGATTTTTTGAAGCATATTACCATCGGAGTTTCGAACAAAATTCAGCTCACTATCCATGATGCCCGAAAGTACCTCTGTCATATCCGGGTTTTCGGGAATGATGCGTGTGGAAACAAACTGATAATTCTCTACCAGTGAAAGTGCTTGGGTTTGAACACCTCCTTCGGCAACGATCTCCAGATCATCGATGTACATGCCGTCTTCATTTATCATGTAATCGCTGTAAAAGCGGAAGCGGATTTGTACAAAAGGCTCACCCACATAATTATCGAGGGAGTATTGTTTTTGGGTCCATGAGTACTGGCTTCCGGTGTATTCGGCCAGTTCCGTCCAGTTGGTGCCGTTGGTGGTTATTTCAAGATACATGTAGTCCCAGCCACTTTCAATGTTGTATTTGGTCCAGAAACTCAAGTCGGCTTCTTCATAAATCTGGAGGTTAATGGGATTCAGCAGGGCAACAATCTCCAGGTTGTCCTGGTAATCACCGCTGGGGCTTTCGGTTAACGAATATTCACCGGTATGGGCTTCAGAAGAAGTCAGGCCCCAGGTTTCTTCCAGGCTCCAGTAGGGAGCGCCGTTTTCAAAGCTTTCGGCAAAGGGGAAGGTGATCGGGGGCATGGGGGTTACGGTCACTTCATTGGAGGGCGATGATTCCTCTCCGCTTTGAGAATAGATGGCCGTGACATAATACGTATATTCCGTGCCGTTTTCCACATCTTCATCCAAATAATAAGGTTCGGTGGTGGTTGCTATGGGTTCATTACCACCGTTGCGGTAAACGTTATAACCATCAATATCAACCATATCATTCCACATCAACTCCACTTGGTTGTCGCCGGGAATACCCACAAGGTTTTGCGGGGGCAGGATGAGATTGGCCAATGAAGCCCCTGAAGCGATGATTGCTTGTGTAAAAGTAGCCGCCATTTCCATGCTGTTGGCGCTCAGGCCCAGGATATCATCGGTTGAATGGATGTAAGGGCTGTAGTTTTCACTGTCTTCGAAAGGAAAGATACCCATGTAACCATGATCGTTAAAAGAACTGTGGTCGCTGTCGCCACCGATAAGCGTACCTTCTTCCACACCAAAATCAGG
>JAIPAP010000072.1 GCA_021740045.1 Bacteroidales bacterium | reverse complement strand
GGAGAGAAAGCAAGGATGAGCCGCCCAATTATTACCTGCGCAACTGGAAAAAAGACAAGCTGGAAGCCCTTACCGAGTTTCCACATCCTTATCCTCAATTAAAAGGTGTGGAAAAGCAAGTGGTAAAATATACCCGCGAAGATGGCATTGAACTGAAAGGTGATCTATACCTGCCCAAGGATCATAAAAAGGAAGACGGTTCTTTACCGGTGGTGATGTGGGCTTATCCCAATGAATACAAAAGCGCCGATGCAGCCAGTCAGATGAGTGGATCGCCTTATGAGTTTCTGCGCCTGGGTTGGTGGTCGCCGTTGTATTTTGTAACCCGCGGTTATGCTGTTTTCGATGACCTGAGCATGCCAGTTGTCGGGGAAGGGGAGGAGGAGCCCAATGATAGCTTCCGCAAGCAACTGGTGATGAATGGCAAGGCCGCTATTGACAAACTGGCTCAAATGGGAGTTGGTGACTCTACACGTGTGGCTATTGGCGGCCATTCCTATGGCGCTTTTATGACGGCCAACCTGCTGGCCCATTCCGATCTGTTTGCTGCCGGCATTGCCCGCAGCGGAGCCTACAACCGTACCCTTACACCCTTTGGTTTCCAAGCCGAAGAAAGAACCTACTGGGAGGCTCCTGAAGTGTATTACAATATGTCGCCCTTTATGCATGCTGATAAGGTGAATGAGCCCTTGCTAATGATCCATGGAGAAGCGGATAATAATTCCGGGACATTCCCCATTCAAAGCGAACGCATGTTTGAAGCGATCAAAGGTCTGGGAGGAAAGGCCCGTCTGGTTATGCTTCCCCATGAAAGCCACGGCTATCGCGCCAAAGAATCTATTATGCACATGCTGTGGGAGATGGACAGGTATTTGGAGGAGTATGTGAAGGGGAAGTAAGCTCCACGATAAAGGTAGCTCGGAGTTAGTTTAAAGTTGAAGGTTTAAAGTCTAAAGTTATTTAAACCACTTTCTTCTTGATATACTATTCACATACTTATAAGCAGATAATGCGGTACCCGCAACGCGAACCCGCAACAATCAAGTAAAGCTATGAAATGGAGTTTTCCCGGGATTCTTTCTTCTTACGCTTTGCCCACACCCACAGGTAATAAATCGGGATGCCGGCAAGAATGGTAGCGAGGGCTGCCCCGGATTCAAGGGGACGGTTGATAAAGGCTACAATGGCCAGGTAAACAGTGGCCATTAGGAAAAGAACCGGTGTTACAGGATAGCCAACCACCTTGTAAGCTTTGTCCTCTCCGATTTTTCGCTTGCGGGCAATAAAAAGCCCGAGTATGGCAAGGATGGGGAAAATATTCAGGGCATAGTAGAGGTAAACCAGTAATTGTTCCAGGGTGGAAAAAACCACAAATAGTATGGCAACCCCTCCCTGTATGGCAATGGAATAGCTGGGAACTTCGTGTTTATGATGCACCCTGCGGGCAAATTTGAAAAACAAGCCGTCTTTGGCCATGGCATAATAAATACGGGGTCCTATCATGATAAACGCACTGATGGAGGATAGTAAGATGATGGCGATCACAATGCTGATCACACTTCCGGCAGCCTGCCCGAAAACGATGGATGATGCTTTTTCACCAATGGCAACCGAGTTTTTAACTTCAACAAAAGGCATAGCCGTGAGGAAAAAGAGGTTTAACCCGATATAAAGCACAATCACAATGATAGTCCCGATGATGAGAGACAAGAGGATATTCCGCTTCGGATTGCTGATCTCACCGGCTATGTATGCCGTAGCGTTCCAGCCGCTGTAGGAGAACATTACCAGCATCATGGCAGTGCCAATGGCCAGGTTTTCGGGCGAAAAGCTCATGTCGGGTTTAATGGAGATATAATCCCAATTGGGATTTCCCACGGCAAACCCGGCTACGATCAAGGCCACAATAAGCAGGACCTTAACATGGACCAAAAAATTCTGAATGGCGGCTCCCCGTCTAATACCATGATAGTGAAGAAACGTAAAGAGAATAACAATGCCGGTGGCAACGGCCTTTTTATAAACTTCAATATCGCCGAAAATGGTGGTTGCTTGCATGCCCAGGCCGGAAAAGAAATATTCTGAGAAGCCAAGGGCTGAACTGGCAATAGGAGCCGAAAAGCCCACAATAAAACTCACCCAACCTGATAGAAATCCAAAAACCGGATGAAACAGCCGGCTCAGGTAATGATATTCGCCACCTTCATGAGGCATACGGGTAGCCAGTTCGCTATAGGAAAGCGCTCCCAGGAAGGCAATGATCCCCCCGAAAACCCAGCACATCAATACCCAAAAAGAATTGGGGAGGTTACCGGCGATCAATCCCGATGTAATGAAAATGCCTGATCCTATGATATTGGCCACCACTATGCCTGTAGCGGTTTTCAGGTTGATCTTTCGCTTTACGTCTTGCCGGCTTTTGCTTTCGTCTGGCATAATAATATTGGTATAGCCTTGGTTTCTTGCAAGAAAAGTGCCGGGCTTGTAAGTTAGTTTAAAGTTAAAAGTCTTAAGTTCCAAGTTCCAGGTTCCAAGTTCTAAGTTTCACTTAACATTTATCGCCCTGCGTAGCTTGAAACCTTATTTATCTTTTCCTCCGCTAATTTCCACGAATTGAGCACTAATTTCGACTAATTAAAGAATTAGCCCTTATTCGAGTTGGTTTCGCGACATTTCGAGAATTATCATTAAGCGTTAACACCATGTAACCCGAAACGCGTAACTCGAGATATTATCCCTCAACTAAAACATATAATACCAGAGAGCCATACTATCTTACTAATCCTTGGTCAGGTATTGATAATCCAGGTAGTAAAGTATTTTTATCGAAAAGCTGTTGGAAGCCGGTGATTGTAAGGTATTCTCAAGGTTTTGGAAGAAATCTTCGATGTTTTCGTTCTTATAAGAATTAATGGCATTTTTCCATACCAAGGTCATTTCACTGCCGGGGGCAAACTGCCAGCGGTACTTCATGTCGATGTTGAACAGGTTTTGGGAAAAATCTTCGTTTTCTGCATAGTCGGAAACTTCGAGGTGGCCGTTGTCCTGAAGCCTGTAAAAATCCGTGTATTCCGTGCTTATCCAGTAATGCCGCATCCGAAAGGATAAGGAGGATTTGGCGGTGAAAATGTAATTTATGTTCAGGGTGTTGGTTATATTGATCAGGTCGCGCTTACCGAAAATAATGTCTTCAGGTTCATCTTGCTTGCTCACGAATCCCCTTTCATTAAAAGCCTGATTGAATTCGGTGGAAAGCCTGAAGTTAAGGTGATTGTTCACCCGCCAGCGGGGGGAGACTCCAAAATTGTACTCGCTTTTGTTGAAACCGGGCCTGCGGTGATAAAATAAACGCAGGTCCACAATGAAATCTTTACGATAATCGGGTGAAAACCATGTTGTGAGCCAATAATCCGGGGGTTTTTTAAAAACCCGTCCCGGAACCCGGGCTTCGAAGAAATCGCTTTCTTCCACCGGCTTTCCGCCTACCTCAAAACCGGTGGATATATAGTTCTTAAACGTGATTCGTGAACCGGCTTCCAGGCCCCATTCAATGAATTTTCGCGGGGCATATAACTGGCGGTGCCAAACGTCGATGGAATTTCGCCAGGTGTTGTAAATATGATTGGGCTCGTAAATGTTGTATTCTATTTCGCCATACCAGCTATACTCATTGTTGTTTCTTAAGAAGCCCATATCATTCGGGTCATAGGTGTCGCTTTCAACATTGTGACTGATCCCGTATTGGAGGTTCCCACTGGTTTCACTAATGCCAATGGAATATTTATGGCCCAGTTCGGGCTTGCCTTCAACGCTGTATTGCTGGCTTACGATGCCAGTACCACGCAAACGGTATTTATTGTTTTTATCCCTGAAGGCAAATTCCGTTCCGGTAACATTGGAGGCTCTGTTTGTTCGTGGTTTCCAATAATTGGTGTTGATCAGGCTTACATACGAATTGTTTTTAAGGTTCTGATCAAATACCACGATATTGTAATTGGTAAACGGCTGGGTAAGCACCTCACGGGTTTCACCCGATAGCGTATCGAGCACCTTGGCATGGGTGTTATCGGTCATGGCATTGAGCACCCCCACACCAAGCCCGTCCGGGGTTCTTCCCGATACTTTAGTTGCATTGATAAGGGCCGTTTCCGAAGGATTCTCCTGTATGATTTCATTAGCGTTTAAACTATCCTCCACACTTCCAATATGGTCGGGTGTATCGCCAATACGGCGCGAGTAGAAAATTCCGGCCTTGTTAAAAAGCTCCGTTCCTTCGGTAAAGAACTGCCGTTTTTCATCATAGCGAATCTCGAAGGGCGAAAAGTTATAGATCTTATCATCCGATTGTACCTGCCCGAAATCGGGTATGAGGGTCATGTCGAGGGTAAAGCTCTCATTGATCCCATATTTCAGATCCATTCCACCGTTAAAATCATACCCCCAATTTTCCTGCTCGGGATTTTTTTCAACATATCCCGAAGCATAAGGCATTAGGGATAAGCGCAAGGGTGGTTCGATGTTCTTAATACCCTTGAGTTCGCCGTATTGTCCAAAAGTGTTTTCAATGCTCCGGTTCACATAATCCCAGGTAGACCACTCCCTTTTTCTTCTGATTAGCCTCCAGATGTTGAACCCCCAGGTTTGCACTTCCTTTTTTGGAAAACGGATAGCCGAATAAGGGATGCGCAAT
The DNA here is from genome assembly GCA_021740045.1 of Bacteroidales bacterium. Lineage (GTDB taxonomy): Bacteria > Bacteroidota > Bacteroidia > Bacteroidales > JAIPAP01 > JAIPAP01. Next base: position 17,156 of record JAIPAP010000072.1, on the reverse strand, counting down.
TCCACCACCCATCCTTTATCGGTGATGTTTACGGCGCTTTGCCACACGGCATCCCATTCTTCATCATGCCCGGAGGCCGAGTGCTTGGTGTCGCCCTGAACCCCGGCTGCTGAGACTTTAAAATCAAAAGCATTCAAGCCATCATTAAAGGGGAGCAGATCAATGGAGAATACATCGGCATTTACATTATCGAAGTCGCGGTCGGATAATTCGCGCAGGATGCTGTCGGGAGCAGGATCATGCATGAGAGCGCCCACGTATAAGGCATCGTTATCATACAAAAGTCGCACTTCGGTGGGAAAGCTGGCTTTGCGCCCGTCGTTATGGGGATTATATTGATAAAAGTCAGTTAGTACCTCAGCTTTTTGCCATACCTTATCATTTAGGTTCCCATCGATCACCGGAGCCACTCCAACCCGTGTAGCATGGGTCACTTTCATCTGGTTATGAGCAAATGCAGGAACTACAAGCAATCCCAGAAGTAATAATAAAATCGAGTCTCGCATCATCCATCAATTCATCCGGGGGCAAAATTAAGCAATTTTGGGAATGGAATAAGGGTTTCGAGTTTCAAGTCCCGAAGATTTAAAATCGAAGATTTCTGTTTTTTCGGCATTTCAAGTTCCGGGTTCCGAGTTCCAAGTTTTGTCTACCTCGTGTTGGTCTGTTGGTGAATTTTTCCCGTGATAATGCCCTGACAAGAGCTAAAAGATCAAACATTATGATTACCACTTCGGTAACTGGACCTTGGCAGGGATTAAAGCTTTTCTACCCTGTAACTAATATCGAATACTAGTTTGTTCAGGGGTGGAAGTTGCATTTGTTAATCCTTCCCTTAACACGCAACGCACTACCCAGAACATTCAGCTATCAATTGGTCATTTGCTAGCCTATCAACTCTTTGTATATCTGATAGTTTTCATCATCAAAACAAACGAACACCACTTTCTCGATGAAATTGTTTTCATCGAGGAATCTATTAACCTCGTTTACCGCAATTTCAGCGGCAGCTTTTTTGGGATAACCGTAAACCCCGGTGCTGATATTCGGAAAGGCTATTGTTTTGCAATTATTATCCATAGCCACTTTCAGGCTGTTGCGATAGCAGTTGGCCAGTAATTGCGTTTCATTTTGACCACCGCCTTTCCAAACCGGTCCAACCGTGTGGATCACATGCTTGGCGGGCAGGTTATAACCTTCGGTGATCTTGGCCTCACCGGTTTCGCAACCACCCAGGGTTTTGGTTTCTTCCAGTAATTGCGGGCCGGCAGCACGATGGATGGCGCCATCCACACCGCCTCCGCCCAAAAGGCTTTTGTTGGCAGCATTTACAATGGCATCAACGTCCTGTTTTGTAATGTCGCCTTTGATCAGATCAATTTTTCCACTCATAAGTCCTCCTGTTTATGCTTCATCTTCCTCTTTTTTACGGACAAACAGCGAGGAGGTTTGATAACGGGTAACGATCACCTCCGAGCCTTTGTCGATAAAATTGGTTTCGGCAGTGGCATCGTAAATTTCATCTTCGATTTCCACCTTGCCTGATGGTCTCAACACGGTACGGGCCTTTCCTGTTTTCCCGAGCATCGATTTATATTCATTTCGTGAAGAGGTGAATCCTTCTTCCCTGTCCTGAATGGCGTCGAGGGCCAACTCCCCGAAGGTATGGGTGGTAAACAATTTCTTCCCCAGGTAAAAACTCGATAACAGGGCCAGGAACATGGCAATAATAACAATGAAGAGCGCTTTGATCACGGCATCCATTTCAACCCCCGTAAAATCGAAGCCCACATTTTTGATCATGGCCAGGGTTAATCCCCCCACCATAAGGATGATCCCTGGAATCCCCGCCACCCCGAAACCGGGCAGGGCAAATATTTCGACACCGATCAAAATTAAGCCGGCGATGAAGATGAGGATCTCCCAATTGTCAGCTAAGCCTTGTAAATAAAGGGGGGCAAAATAAAGTAATGCGGCCAGAACGGCTGCTGCCGAGGGGAAACCGAGCCCCGGAGACTGCAACTCAAAATATATCCCCCCAATAATGAGCATGATCAGAATCCCACTAACTGCCGGATTGATCAGGAAGCTGATGATCTTATCTACTGTGGTTAGCTGCTGCTCAATGATTTCATAGTTTTCCACACCGGCTTTTTCAAGGACTTGTGGGATACTTTCGGCCTTGCCCTCGCAAAAACCGAATTTGATGGCTTCGTTTGCGGTGAAGGTCACTACTTTGCCCGAGTCGGTTACCCCTTTGATGGCAATGCGTTCATCCACCATCGCTTCGGCAATATCAGGATCGCGGCCCTGCTCCTCGGCGGTAGCGCGCATCATTGAGCGCATGTAGGATTGATATTTGTCGGGCATGGCCTCTCCCTGCTGGTTTACCACTGTAGCTGCGCCGATGTTGGCACCCGGCCGCATATAAATACTATCGGAGGCTATGGAGATCAGTGCCCCGGCCGAAGCAGCATTGTTATCAATAAAAACATAAACCGGGATTTTCGATTGAAGGACAGCAGTGCGTATGGAATCGGCAGCATCTACTGCACCGCCGTATGTATTCATGTGAATCAGAACGATGTCGGCGTTTTTTTCCCCGGCTTCTTGAAACGCCATCTTGGTCTTGCGCCAAATGGGCTTGGCAATTTGTTCCTTGATGTCGAATTTATAGACCAAAGTTGTTTCATCATCCTGAATACCGGTTGTGTCGTTTTCCTGGGCCGGCAGACCGGTGATGCCCACTGTTAGCAGAAGTAGCAGTAATGCTGTAATTTGCCTGATGCTTGAATTCATTCGTCGCGTTTTAATTTGCCAATAAAGATAAGGCAAAAATAAGATTCTGATCAAGTTCATTATTGCAAGTTCCATGTTTTAAGTCCCGAAAATTTTAAATTTTCGAGCCTGCCCGAATGAATTCGTTCAGGCGGGGATGCTCGAAAAAATATGAAATCGAAGATTTCTGTTTTTTCGGCATTCCAGGTTCTTAGTTCCGAGTTTCAAGTTCCAGGTTCCAAGTTAGGGGGGATGCGAGACTCTGTCGGATGAGTTTAAAGTTTAAGGTTTGAAAGTCTAAAGTTTAAAGTTTAAAGTTTGCGGGATGAAGGATTTTGAAGTTGTTGCATTTGCGAATGGAGTTGTAGTGTAAACCCTGGCAGAGGTTGGTTAAGGCAGAGTTCCATGTTTCAAATCTGACACGGGTATGCTTGTCTGGTAAACTATATGTACCAAATAAAGTTTTAAAATAGCAGTTCGTAAGCAGTTCCCCTTAAGGGGTTAGGGGCGAATGTAGCAGGTTTCAAGTTGGTTACAAGTGGACATCTTATTATGCCCGTGAATCGTGATGGTAAATGAATTCCTGAATATTACTGCTTAGTGGCTGAAAAATCTTTTTACCGCTTCCATGAATTCTTGATAAATTCCGGGATTGGTGGCAATGATTTCGCCCCCATACAAATAATTATCCCCGCCTTTAAAGTCACATACTTTGCCGCCTGCTTGCTGAACGATGTAGGCGCCGGCTGCCACATCCCAGGGTTTTAGGCTGTATTCATAAAAGCCTTCGAAGCGGCCGCAAGCCGTGTAGGCCAGGTCGACGGCTGCCGACCCTAATCTCCGGAGGCCCCGGCTGTGCTGCATTAAATGCTTGAAGAATTCCATGTAACCGTCAAGTTTGCTGAAGTCGGCAAAGGGAAAGCCTGTTGCCAACAGGGAATTGTCGAGCTTATCGGCCGAGCTTACGCGGATTTCCTGATCGTTTAAATAGGCTTTTGCTCCTTCATGACTGTAGAAACATTCATCCTGCATTATTTCATAAACCACCCCCATGACGGTTTTGCCTTGCTTTTGAAGCGCAATACTCACGGAGAACACCGGCACAGAATGAATGAAATTGGTGGTGCCGTCCAGCGGGTCAATAATCCAGTTGTAATCGTCGGATTGGCGGTCGACTGTTTGTTCTTCAACAATGAACCCTGATTGTGGCAGTATTTTCGTAAGCCCTTCCACCAGCTTTCTTTCGGAGGTCTTGTCCACATAAGTAACGTAATCATGAACACCCTTGGATTCCAGGTCGCCCTGCCCAAGGTTCCCCATTTCGTTTTTGATAAAATGCCCTACGTCCCGGGCCAGGTCACATACCTGTTTCGTCTTCAGTTCCAGTTTTTCCATCAGTTGTATTCTTTTGTTTTTTTCGATAGCGGTACCTGAAGTACCATAAGCCCAACAAACCTATTGTAAAAATGATCACTGCAATTACTTCGGCCTGGGTGGGGTGCATGCCCAGGAAATCATAGCGGGGATTAACACGTATCTTTTCGATCAGGAAACGTTCCACACCATTCATCATTAAATATATGGAGAAGATCATGCCCGGCGCTGCAAAACGTTTACGAATGCTCCACAGGACGGTGAAAAGTATGAGTCCCATCACCGTTTCATAAAAAGGTGTGGGGAAAACCGGCTGAGCCAGGTGATAGCAATGGTCTCCGGTACAGCCTTCCATCCGTACACCTTCGTTGATCACATTATGCGGATAGTCGAATGCCCACATCCAGTCGGGAAGGAAGGCGAGCCATTCGGGCTTTGGCATGGTGTTTACAATGCCCCAGCAACCGTCGCCGGCGGTTTGGCACCCGATCCTGCCAACGGCATAGGCCAGAATGAGCGCCGGGGCAACGGCATCGCCCAACACCGGCCAGGGAATGTTTTTACGTTCGGCATAAATAGCAAGAACAACCGCGGCCACCACCAATCCCCCATAAAAATTCAATCCGCTAAAGGAGAAAAAGCTAGCTACCGGCTCCTCCAAAAATTCATTAAAATGCTCGGCAAGGCTGAATATCTTGGCTCCCATAATTCCTGAAATAGCGGCTATAAGCACGAGTGTGCTCACCAACTGATAAGGATGAACGTTAACTTCCTCCTCCTCAGGTTCGGGCTTGCGTTTGCGATGCTTTTCATACCAGGTTGAAGCTCCTGCCAGCAAGGCTATCAGCACACCACCTACAAAATAGCCCTGCCCTGACATTAGGTATTCCTGGGGATTTTGACTGAACAATGCATAATCCAATATGATCCCACTTCCTTTAAAGCCAATGATGTAGCCCAGCACCGCTGAAAAGGCTATTTCGGCGAAAGAAGCCGGCTTGCCGGTTACGATCTTCTTCTTGGTGGGCTTGATCAACCCATTATGTTCTTTGCGTTTAAGCTCATGCCTTAGCACCAGCGCTGCTGCTATAAAAGCCATAGCCACAAAAAAACCATAGCTTTGTATGGGGATGTCGAGGTTGGTGCCGAGTATGTCGTTGATCAGGTCGCTGATGCGTGGGTACATGGTTAATGGTTTTGTTCAAAGGCAAATTTACAAGTTTCCGTTGAAAGTTGAGTTGAACGGTTAAGAGGTATAAGAAATATCTTTTTCCAGGGACCATTGAACGAGAATCCTTTAGGGGATTAATACTATTTTCCGTTTCTTAACGGACTTGAATGATCTTACTTTAGCGTCAATGCAGCGTTGTATAACCTGATCATTTATTGATCAATGATCTACGCTTTTGTGAAGTACACCCAAAATTCTTCATCGGATTTTTTATCCAGCCAATGTTTGTAGTTCATGCTCAATGATTTATCGATGAGTGGAGCCGGGATAAATGGTGCGATAACTTTTAGGATATCATTTGGTTTTAACTTTTTTATGGCAGCCATTACTTCATGTACAGGTTGTTCACCGGCATTGAGCATCTCCTTGATATCGATGGATTCGGTTATTCGTGATTCATCGAACCAGGCAGGTTTTTCAGTAACGTAATTACCGCTTTCAATTTCCAGTTTGTCGGTGGTTGTTTGTCCCACTTCGGTTCGCAGGTGGTTAACCAAATCCTCAACTTTCAATCCACCGATGGTTGCCGCTTGCCTCACGGTGGTGATTTTCGTAATGGTTTTACGCAACCTCGGGTTTTTCAGCTTCTTGAATGGCGGGGCCAAATCAATGAGCACATCCTCCAATTGAGGATATGCTTCCAGCAGGTCATATATTTTGGTTTTGGGTGTTATGATCGGTTTTTCCATATATTATTCATTTTCATCGGTGTAAGATAAAATGCGTTTTTCACCTTCCAGCGCCCTGTTCTCATTCAGGTATTGCGAAACCTCCAATGTGCCCAGGTAATCGCCGTTTTCATCCCTTAGGGCAAAATATTCTATTTTGATGAAATTGCCTTTTAATTGAATCCAGAACGGGGCATGCGAGGCTTTACCCGACTTAAAATCTTCGAGTATTTTTTCTACGATATGTGTGCTTCCCGGCGGGTGGCAAAGACGCACATCGCGGTTGATGATGGAGCGGCTTCGTGCAAAAACGCGCTCCTTACCCTGTGTGAAATATTTAACCTTGTCGTTTTTATCCACAAAGGTCATGTCAATGGGGGCGGTATTGAGAATGGCCATGATCTCCTTGGCGGTGAAGCTTCCTGAAGGCAACTGAATGCTGCCATGGGTTGTAGCACTTGCTTCCTCTTGTTCATCAGTAACACCTTCGGGCTTCCAGTCCTCCTTGGGATCATAAAGGCAAAAACCAAACTCCAGGGTTTGTTTATGGATGTTCCACCAGTCTTCGGTTGTCAGCACATCCATACTCATCGGGAACAGGATTTCTTCCTCCTTCTGGATCATATCCACCACGGCTTGAATAGCCGGGAAAAACGCCAGTTCAAGTGAATCTGCCAGGTCTTCCTTGGTCAAATCAGGAGTTTTAATAATTTCGAGACAGCCCTTTAACTGCTCTCTGATCTCGTCATGCTTGCCCCACATCACTTTGGGAGGCCCTGTAATTTCGTTCTTTTCAAGGTACGGAAACACCAGGTATTCTTTTCGCAGGTAGTGCTTATCTACATCCATCAATTGGTTGAAGAGGTCCTGGAGTGATAGAATATAGTTGTTAAAGTCATCATCACCAACCTGATCCAAAGCTTGCAATGATTTTTTTGCTTTTTCGGCCACCTTCTGTATCTCATTGTTTTCTTTTTTGAAAATATCAACCGGGTGGCCTTCGGGGATATCCTTTGCCGTGCTTAAATCGACATTTCCTTCCAGCACGGAGCCGTGAACATCGCAAAGCTTTAATACCTCGCTCTCCGGCAAGCCTTCCTGTATCAGTTCCTGCTCAACCTCAACCACTTCCCCGTAAGGGATGTTCCTTAACGACTCTTTTAATTCCCTGCGAACATTATCTGCCGACTCTCCTTCATGAAGCTTTAAGATCAGTTCTTTTAACCGTTCTTTCCGGTATTTTGAGTTGTTTATTAATTCACTCATAACATTTTGTATTAGGTTCCATTCGTTTTTGTTTCTCCCGCATTGCCGATTTATCAAAAAAAGCCTGCCATAACCATATATTTATTATCCAAATGCCGAATATCCGCTTTATGCAGATTTTCTAAAACCGGCCACGAATTAAAAATCATTTGCGCACCATTTAATACCTAAACGGTTTAATGAAATTTAACAATTCGCCGGATTTTATGTTTGAGGCAGGCTGTTGGCCATAAATAGCGTAACTTGTTAATGCGTAAGAGACATCAGCGTCCGGTATGGGACCCCATGCCGAATGCAATCTCAAAGTTAAGATTACAAAAGGTAGATTTCTTTTTTGTCATACAGGCGACAGTATAAAAGTTACTGGCCGGATAATTTTGCAAGTTCAAACTAAAAACATAGGAACTATGAACAAGATTGCAGTATTAGTTTTAGCCGATTCGCAAACCCATGGTGATATGGGACGCATAGTAAATGCTTTGGAAGTAGCCAAGGAATTCAAAGATGGCGGTGATGAAGTGCAGATCATTTTTGACGGCGCCGGCACAACCTGGATTGGGAAGATTGCTGACCCGGATAATCAAATGAATCCGCTTTACGAAGGGTTGAAAGACAACATAAAAGGAGCTTGCGGCTTTTGCTCCAATGCTTTTGGTGTAAAGCAGCAAGTGATCAAGGCGGGAATACCTTTATTGGAAGATTATGATGGTCATCCGAGTATTAAGGAAGTTGTCGATGCCGGTTACCAGGTAATCAGCTTTTAGTACCATTAACTACCATCAATATATCTCATGCTCCCGAAGCACCCATTGCGTGGGGATTCGGGAGCATTTTTTATTTCAGTTGCAACATTAGTTAAGAAATGTTTTGTAAAACAGATAGTTAAACATTCTGACTTCGCTAAAAAGAACAGTGGGCTTACCATTAAACATTCTTATAAGCTCACTCCATTTGCAAGTCCAATCCTGACAGCGCTTATTGTCAGAATCGTTAGCGCCGCGGCAATATATTGCAGCCGTACCGGCTGTGGATTATTCTTAAATGAAAAGTTGGGCATTTCCCTGTATTCGTATACGGCCCCGGCGAGGATAATAAAGCCTGATATAAGGATAAGGGTTTCCTGGTAATGAAAAGCCGTTTGGTGGGGGATTTTCAATAAGAAGACCAGCAAATTTCCGGCGATCATTGGTATTAATATCAGGGCATAAAATCCCTTTATTCGCTCATAGCCTAATATGCGTGGAAAGAATGAGGCTAAGGTTAGCATAGTAAAACGGGCAGTGAATTTGCCGGTGACAATTAACATTGCAATAGCAAGGATGGCCATAATGATCATCGCTAAAAGGGGTAACGACATAGCCCGCATGGCAGCGCCTATCCCAAAGTTGACAAAAGCGCCTACAATGATGTTCCCAAAAAACCATATAAATGAAAGCATAAAGCCCCAAAGAAAAAACAGCTTGCTTAGCCCATTTGAAGAAACCATTTTCATATTTAATCTTCCGAATATCAGGCCTAGTACCAGCGTTAGGCCATTCCCCAGCAAATACACCAGGATAATATCTTCGTTTGACCAACGATGCGAACTGGAATCCATGAAAAAGCCGTAATGGTAAAGCACGCTGTCCAGGCCTATGGTTTTCGCCAGGAAGATTGAAAAGCCATTGGTTAACAGGATCACCACATAATAGGCCAACATAAAGTATATCAATGAGTTGATGGCTAATATGATAAATGCCTTTCTGTTGATTGTTTGTTTTTGCATATGTTAAAATTCCCCTGCTTTTTTACCGGACATAAAATTAATAATTCATACAGAACAACAGGCAAGCTTGTGGATTAATTTGTTTATGAACCAAAATCATAAGTGGCCCTATATTATTCAGTTAAAATCCTACTATTTCGATACATAAAGGATTCAGCATTCATTGCCGGTTAACAATAAGAATCCGGCAATGGATATTGCTACATTAACCCAATATCATACATTGCTTTGAATATCTTTTTCTGACTGAGTGGTTTTTCAACAACAGCATCGCCATACGTAAGAATGAAATCCTCTTCAGAATTATAAAGTTGGTTATCTACTTGTATCAGCAATGGAATGTCCGGTAAAAAGTCACGTAAATAAGAAACCTTATGCAAACCCTCATAACCGGGAACAAGGATCTCCATGATGAGTAAATTCACGATTCCGGACTCTCTTACTTGCTCAATGGCTTCATCCACATCATGTGTGGATTGGATTGTTGCCTTACCCTTCAATAGCAAGCAATATAGGGTATGGTCCTGGGCTGCCCTTCCAACCAACAATATCTTTAGTTGCTTTTTCGATTGGGTGGAATCACTTTCTTTCAGTGTCAACATGGTATTGCTTCATATTATTTCCATTAGATTAATTACAAAAATAAGCGGGATGGATTAACCAAGGGCATTTGCTCTAATACCAAGCAAATACCCCGGTTAATCACTTATAGCCGCAGGAAGTTTATGATCTCTTCTTTAGTTAGAATGATCAATCGGGTCTGTTGGCCTCATAAACTTTTTTACTTCCATAAGCTGCTCCAAGGCCCATGAGCAGAAAAGTGCCACTGCCGAGAGGAGCGCCTCCTCCTCCTCCCTGATCACCGCCCGGATCCTGGTTTTGCCCGGTACCATGACCTTCGTCAGGTGGCGGGGGCGATGTTTGGGCAGAAAGGATTAGTCCTGATACTGTAAAAGTCAAGCTCAATAGTATTGTTACGATCTTGTTTTTCATTGGCTTCATTTTTTATGTTGATTATTTTAAAATGATTTTCTTACTCTGTGTCATTTCGTTACTTTGAAGGCGAACCATGTATATTCCATCGGGAAGATCGAGGTATTTTTCATAATGATCGTTCGCTGTTTGGATTTGTTTCATCAGTTGCCCCTCAAGGTTATAAACCGAAATAGTGGTTTGGTGCTTAATGTTTTCCACAACCAGCTTATGGTTGTTACTATAAACGTTCACTTCTCCAACGTTGGGATTATCAATACCCACCGTGGAAAACTTAAGCTGAAAACGTCCGGGGTCGTCACCTGCGTCGGCCGAGAAATTGTAAGCGCCTGTTTCTGAAAGATCTATTATTGTATTGGTTTTCAAATCTTCAAGGTAAAGCTCCTGACCATTCAAGCCTTCTACCAATGTAATGGTATAGTTTGAACTGCCCTCATTTTTCTGGAAACTCAGGGGTATGATCGTTTCCGAGGAATAAGCAGGCAGGGCGTTCACCATCAACGACTTATTACCTGCCGACGAATATAAGTCAGGCGCATAGCCTGCAATATAAACGGCATCATAAGCGGCATCATAACCCTCGGTTGCCGATTCATTAAAACGGATCACATGCTCCTTGGCAGATTCATTAGACGGATCATGGGCCTTGAGAACAATCTGTTCCTGCATGGTTTTGTGCTTGTACCAACTGGTATTATCATGTACCCTGGCCGAGGCCGGAATGTTAAGGTCTTGAGAAGTGCCCGAGGTTAAATATACCATAAAGCCATTCATGGCTGGAATTATTTCACCGGCGCTTATCGATTTATAATCCTTGGTGCTTTCATTCCAGACATAGGCTGTGCTTTGAACATTACCAAGTGACCAGCCAGTGGACCAGGTAAGTGCACATGGATAGGGATTGCCCAGTAGGTTGAAGCCCGCGTAATCACCTTCTCCTTGGCGGGTCAGTGATTTGGTATAATCATCGCTATTGAAGTCCCCTGAAAACTGTTTGGTATCTTCGGCATCATAAGCTACCAGGTACCCAATACCTTGTTCAAAATTTTCGCCGGTGAATCCGGCACCAAAGGCATCCCAGGTTGTGTTCGGCTCGTCCCAGGCAAAAAAGTCATAAGTACCCTCCGCTCCGGTGAATTCAGGATTGATACTTTGTGGGTAAACCGGTGATGCCAGCAAGTGCCAGCCATCATCGGCCGCACTCCAGGCGCCGATATAGCGCTTGGCGGTTTTGCTGGCTGCGTTCAGCGCCCCGTTCTGAATGAAGGAGCCGCCGGACTCGATCACAAAATCACCGGTTACATCCAGGGTGGTGGCAGCATTGAGGGTGAGGTGGGCGTCATCGGTGATGGTGACGGTGTTGGCTTGGGCACCTGCATCGATGGTAATGGTTCCGCCTGAATTAATGGTTACGTTATGCCCAGGACCAGGCTGGGTCAATGAACCAAACTCCCCGGTCCAGGTGGAGAGGTTATCCCATTCGCCGTTGGTGCCGGTGATGGCGGTGAAACCAGTTGTTGACCCATTGTTTGTAGTTAAATCAAATTCATCTCCATTTGTATCCATGTAACCAGCATTACTAAATGCAAGATCAGAACTACCTCCATTAAAAGTAAAATCTATGTCAAAGACTTTTTCATCAGGTAAGTTAAATGCGGTAAATGCATTTGGATCCCATATATTTATTTGTAATAACCCAGATGTTGAACTGTTAACATGTACATCCACATCCGTTCCGTCAAAAACGCTGTTTTTATTCACAATACCATTGTAGGTTAATGTAGTTTGATCATATGCAATATCAAATGATACCGCAACAGCTTCTGGAATCTCATTTGCATTCACAGCGGAATATACGGTGCTTCCAAAATCAGACCCTTCCAAATTTAAAGTTGGCATACTAACTTCTTGGGCATACAAATTACTTGTTAATAATTTAATCATTAACAATATCGCCAAGTGTAAGCTTAATTTTTTCATATCAATATATTTTTTAGTTAATTTCAATTAAGTACATAATTAAAAATCATTGGATGCATTTAAATCGCCAGTGCAAATACCTAATAGCATTGTATTTGTAAGATCCTGGCCATCTATAGATATGGTTTCAACATTGAATAGCCATGATTCCTCTCTCCATCCATTGGTATTACCGTGGTTAATTCTATTTTTAAGGTAAATCCCATCAAATGCATTTACGTTACCAGAACCATTTATATCTGCTGCCTCAAGGAATAACCCCTCAAGCGGTGAATTTCCATTAAGGTGATTTATTAGGTAGATGAAATCAAATGCATTGATACCTCCCCATGAAGATTCAGTTGAAAATACTTCCAACATATAATCTCCGGCAGTAACACCTGCAAACTCATAATTCCCGCTGGCATCCGTTGTAGTTTCCTGCAGGATGGTGGAACCATCGGCTGTTTTCAGGTAAACCGTGGAGTTGGGGATAGCAGGGCCTTCTTCGTCGCCATATAACAACTGCCCGCTCACCGAATACACCTCCTCAAAAACAGCGGTATAACTCACATTCCTGTCGGGCATGATAAAGCTGGTACTGCTAGCATTGGGATCATCCAGCAGGGCAACATCTTCGGCGCTGCCACCCCACTCCACAAAAACATAATCCTGGGGGGTGGTGGTACTTATATCCACGCTTGTTCCTATGTTGTAATCACCGGCGCCCTCCAGGGTTGCCCCAATACCGGCGGGGCTTGTTCCAAGCGAGACGTTAAAGGTGACCTGTTCAAATGTGGCGGTATAACTCACATTACGGTCAGGCATAGTGAAACTGGTACTATTGGATGTGGCATCATCCAACAGGGCCACATCTTCGGGTGTTCCGGTCCATTCCACAAAAGCATAGCCTGAGGGAACGGAGGCGCCAATGTTGACGGTTTCGTCCACGGCATAGTCTCCGGCGCCGGTCAGTTTTACACCAATACCCGGAGGGTTGGCTGAAAGACTTACCGAAAAGGTTTCATAGAGGCTGCCACCGCTTAATGTGATGGGATCGAAAGCAGGATAGCCCGGCACGTTTTCATAAACAGCCGTGCCAGTATTGAATCCCACATCAGACGAGCCACCCGCAAAGGTGAAGCTGAGATCAAACAGCTTGGTATTAGCCGAATAGGACAGGTTGTTACCTGACAGGTCTTTGGACCAGCTGATAAACATCACTCCGTTATCATAATTGCTGATCATACCGGTTAACTCGGTTTGCTGGTTGGTGATGCTAACGCTGCCATCCACTACATTGGGATCGGCAAATGCGATCTTCATGTCAAAGCCGGCAATGTTATAGAGTTCTGTCCCGCAAACCGGGAATTCAACGGTTTGGCCCCCGGTGGCGCTCATGTCCGTCAGGTTTAGTTCGGGTTGAGCCTCTACCTGGGTTACGCTCCCGTCGTTAAAGGTTGCGTTGATCACATTCGCCTGGCTGTCGGAAAGCTCACTGCCATCACCAAAGGTTAACGGTGTGTCGCCTCCATGGTAATCAAACTCGAGATCGACCAATTTCCCTTGTAAGATACTCGGGCTTTGATAGTTGTTCCATAAAATCGCGATGGTTCCATTGGTCGCATTGGCTTGCATGCCGGTGAGGGCTTGATTGGCCAACCCATTGAAATCCATCACCTGGGTGTCGTAATCGATGTAAAGCGTAATGGCGCCCACGCCTCCGCTTACTTGGCTGAAGTCGGCATTGACCGCAACCAGGAACCCGGGACCGGGCACAGCTTCTGTTTTGTTTTCGATGCTCACCGTGGTCTCCTGTCCCAGCAGGGGCAGGGTCAGCAGTAAGGTGAACATCATAATCATGATTTTTTTCATAGCGGCTATTTGTTTTATGAATGTTAATGTATACATGACTTACCTCCTTTATTGAGGAAGGCCCCTGCCGGCCTTAAAACCGGCAGGGGTGGTTCTTCCTATGATCAGTTTACGATATAGACCAGTTTTTTGGTTTTGATAAACTCGGTGTCATCACCTATCACATGGAATTTGACAAAGTAGATGCCTCCGTCCATGGCCTGGCCTTTGGGATCATATACAAGGCTGTGATGACCAGCCAGGTGATTCTTCTCAGTGAGTACATCCACCGTGGAGCCGGTCATGTCGGTCAGCGTGATCTGTACGCGGGCGGCCTCAGGCAGCTCATAGCTGATGGTTACCCGGTCACGGAACGGATTGGGCTGCGCAGTGATGTCGAAGTGATGGACATCAAGGGGGTCAACACCTACATACATGTTGTCGATGAAGGGCGCCTCGAGGGTTACATTAGGGATCACCGCGGCAAAAGCATCGGCAAATTCGGTTGCACCATCGAGCATCAGTACGTGTTCATCGCTTGCAACTTGATCGATGGTTCGCATTTGCAGATGCAATAGGGCTTCACCGGCATTGAAATGCTCCGGTAAGGGGTTGCTCCATACCATGCGAACCGTATTGGCTTTAATATCGAACTGCAAGCCTCCCAGCTCGCTGGCAATGCCATCGATGGCTATTTTGTTACTATCGTATTGCAGGATGAGGGTCATAGCGCTCATATCGAGTTTGTCCATAACGCGTACGGGCAATTCAAAGCTTTCGCCAAGGCCTACCTGCATTACTTCGCCGCCTTGCAGGGTGATCAGCTCATCGGCAGGCGGATCCATGTAAGAGCCATTGACGTCACCGTAGGTGCGTACGAGAATACCCGGGATATTACCACTTTCATCGATGGTTGGGTTACTCCATTCAGCAGTGTAGTCATCCGATTCGGTACCCCCTGTTGTATTTGGCAAGGGCTGTCCATTAGCATAGAATGCCCAGTCGCCTGCGGCATAATCATAAGCCGGATCGGCCGGATATAAAACACGACCTTTGGCGATGGAAGCATCCTGGGTATTGACCATGCCATTGCTGTTCAAATCCGCTGTATGGTTAATTAAGGCTTCAGGGTTCCAATAGGTGGGCGGAGTGCCGACGCTGTATAGTTGCATGGCTAATGCGTCGGTAGCGCTTACACCACCCCAGTTCATATCAGAGGCAATTTGAAGCGTTGCAATATCAGCGGGATTTACATTCTCGAACAAGTATGCACCATCGGCATCGGTCTGGATTTGATCGATGGAATTACCTTCACTATCGAGAATGCTTACGGTGAATCCCGGGAGCGGGGTATTTTCATCACCAGCATGATGATACGCTACCGTACCGGTCACATTGGTGTTGGTGGCCGGGCCTACGGTCATGGTGCCATCGATGTAGCTGATAGTATAATTGCTTAGCAACGTACCGCTACCGGCTAACGCATTACTTGCTTCAATGGGGTAATCACCGGGATCGGCATCTGATGGAGCTCCTAAACTGGTTAAACTGACAGAAGCTATACTCTCACCAGTGACCATTTCACCGGTGGTGAACTCAGTACCATCGAAGGTATAAGTAGTGCCATAGGTTTTGGTGATGTCATTGGCTGTGATATCCAGGGGCTTCGGCTCAATAGTTGCCGTGGCTGTACCGCTGGTGGTTTGCAGACTGTAATTGTTCATATCATCACCACCGGTGATTTGGATGTTGGTGTAGTTTACATCTTTTCCTACTCCAGCATTGGCTTCGGCAAAGGCAGCATCGAAGGTGAAGGAGAGCAGGTCGCCTGCTTTCCTGTTATCGACCCAGCCGGTGCCGGTTACACTTACCGTGCCGTCATACACCTTGTCGGTGGCGGCAAAGTCGGTGAGTACCAAATCTCGCGGACCAATGGTTAAGTTGCCATTCGTATAGGTGATTTCGTAATTGCTCAGTAAGGTACTGGTCCCTGCCACGGCGCCACTGATAGTAATAGTATAATCACCCACATCGGCATATTCGGCTTCGCCCGGGCTTTCAAGGGTTACTGAAGCTATTGTTTCACCTGTTGCCATTCCATCACCTTGTGTTGCGCTAACGGTAAAGGCTGTATTGCCCAGATCGAAGGCTGCGTCGCCATAGGTCTTGGTCTGATCATCGGCAACAAGGGTAATCGGACGTGTTGTGATGGTGAACACATCATTGACGTAGGTCAGATCGTAATTGCTTTCGGTGTTACTGCTGGTCTGGTCTACAATTGTCAGCGTGCCTTTATTGATGGTATAGGTCCCGACATTCTCGCCGGCATCCCGGCTGAGGGCGCCACTGAAGCTTTCATCGAAAGCCAGGGTGCCACTGGTCAGCGTGTAGGTGAGCGTGGGATCATCATTGCCATATGTTTTGCCCTGGCCGGCATCGGCGGTTATCGTAATGGGGCGCTGGGTGATCTCGAAATCGTTGGAGGTGAAGGTGATGTTATAGTTGGATTCCATGTTTTCACCGTTGCCGTTGTCATCAAAGATGGCCAACGTACCGCGTTGGATGGCATAATTACCAACCGATTCACCTTCAATCCTGTCATCAACCGCTCCTACAAAAGCATCACCGCTTGCCAGGCCGTAATAACCTGCCTCATTCGATACGGTATAGGTATATTCAGCGGGATCATCTTCGCCATAGACTTTGCTCTGCCCGTCATCGGCAATGATGTTCATCGGGCGTATATTGATGGTGGCCTGATCGGTAGCCGTTGCACCATCGGCCAACATGTAGTTACCCGATTGTGCCCCATTCAGGCTCAAGCCTGTTGCGGTTACCGTCTTTGGATCACCCACGTGTTTCGAGTCAAAGTTAGCCGCTGTGACCAATAGGTCGACATTTGCCTCACCGCTTACCATACCGGTTACATACTGGTCGCTGAGCGTGGCGGTTGTGGTTCCGTCATAGGTTTTATCTTCAGCGACAATGTGAGGCGTCAGCTCCTTAGCTGTGATATCGGCTAATGTAGTATTCATGATAGCCAAGTTGTAATTACCTGCCTCCACACCTGACAGGCTCATGCCTGTTAGCGTTACCGTCTTATCAACACCGATATTTTTCGTATCGAAGGAAGCGGTACCACCGGTCAGGCTAACTTCGCCATCATCTCCGGCAAGCACTCCATCAAGTGTGCGCGTTAATACGGTAGCATCCGTATTGCCGTCGTACACCTTATCATCGGCCGTGAAGTTACCGGTAATGCCCAACT
>JAIPAP010000071.1 GCA_021740045.1 Bacteroidales bacterium | reverse complement strand
AGTAAACCGGCCAGTACGCCCAGTGATAATATAAGATTCCTGTTGGTAAATAATTTTCCAATGGTTGATTGCTGCATTTCCCTAAAACCAATTTCGTACAAAAGTACTTATTCCATTTCACTTCTTTCCGGAAATGCCATTAACGACAGGAAAGCTATTTTGTTTTGTTAATCCTGATTTTGAAAAAATAGGGGTTCAGTAAAGAGCTTGGTGATCCATTATTTCAAAATCAGGATTAAATATGATGAGCATTGAGCAAAAAGGGAAATGATATTCTATAGCATAAGTACATGCAGAGCTTTGGTCACTTCGCCTCTATCGAGGAGGGTTTTGGCGTATTCGTGGAGTTTTGACAGCAGTAGTTCATTATCATTGCCACAGGTTTCAAAAATGGCGGCAATGGCCTTATCCCGTTTGATCTTTTCAACATCTTCAAGGGTGGGCAGTTGTTCAGTATTGCCTAACTTTCCAAGATCGTTGCCGGTGAGGACCTTGCTGTTTTTGATCTTTTCCGGAAGATTGTCGATGCCAATTCCTTTGCGGGCAACGGGTTTTTCTACCTGGAAAAGGGCATCACCATGCGCGCGCACATAGTAGCTGCCGCCCATACGACCGACAAGATCGATTTTGGTTTGATCGGGCAGGTCATTTTTATCGAGCAGGTCTTCACGGATATGAATGTAAAGGATCTCACAGATAACCAGGTTGGCGGCACCGCCCTGATCGCCTGTTTCTATTATTTCGCGTACCTTGCACTCATATTGCACCGGTGATTCCTTTACCCGGTAAGGTTTTATCTTTTTCGACGGCAATGGTGTAAAGCCGGCTTTTACAAATTCATCTACACCCTTGTCATATTCCGTACTGGCCAGGCTGGTCTGCTGCACCATATCATAATTTACCACGTTAATGACCACCTCCGGCACCTCCTTCACGTTTTCGTAGGTGTGCTTTACCGTATTGTCGCGGCCGCGGCGTGAGGGCGAAAAAATAAGCGTACTTGGGTTCACACCAAACGCATTAAAAAAGCTAAAAGGGGAGAGGTTGGGATTCCCATGCTTATCAATGGTGCTGGCAAATGCAATAGGCCGGGGACCAATGGATCCCAAGATGGTCTTATGCAAATGCACGTGCGATATTTCATTTGGGTCTATTTCCTTCATAGGAGATGTTTTTTAGAACACATTTTGTATCGACAAACTCAATACGGTTTTTTTACAAATAGGTTTTACTTACGGCATGGAGCAAGGAGCATGGAGCAAAGAGCATGGAGCAAAGAGCATGGAGTTTTTCATCATATCCGAGGCTATGAGTTCCCTGCACCATGCTCCAAGCACCCTGCAGCTTGCTCCAAGCAATATATCAGTTTGCAGGAAGTATCTTGGTGCTCACTTCTCCAAATCCTATGCGGATATTCTCGTTTTTCGAATGCCCCCGCATGATGATGGTGTCATTATCGAGGATGAACTTTCGCTCCTCGCCGTTTGACAGTTTTACCGGATTTGTGCCTTTCCATGTGATCTCCAGCATGGAGCCATAGGTGCCGGGCTCCGGTCCGCTAATGGTCCCCGAGGCATACATATCGCCCACATTAATATTACATCCGTTCACGGTTTGATGGGCCAGTTGCTGAGCCATATTCCAGTACATGTATTTGAAGTTCGAATGGCAAACCCGGTGTTCGTCAGTATCTTCGGGCTTTATATACACTTCAAGGTTGATGTTGTAGCTTTTCTTTCCCTCAAACTGAAGATAGGGAAGAACCTCAGGTTCTTGTTTGGGCCCATCCACCCGGAAAGGTTCAAAAGCCTCGAGGGTTACCACCCAGGGTGATATTACCGAACCGAAACTCTTAGCTAGGAATGGCCCGAGGGGCACGTATTCCCATTTCTGCATGTCGCGGGCCGAAAGGTCGTTAAACAATACCAATCCAAAAATATAGTCTTCAGCCTGAGCGGTGGAAACACTTTCACCCAGTTTTGTCGATTTGCCGGTTACAAAAGCCATTTCCAGCTCGAAATCAAATAGCTTGGTGGGACCGAATACCGGTTGGTCAGAATCGGCCGGCTTGGTTTGGCCCTTAGGACGATGGATAGGGGTTCCGCTAACCACAATGGATGAACTGCGTCCATGATAGCCTACCGGCAGATGCTTCCAATTGGGGAGCAAGGCATTCTCCGGATCACGGAACATCGTGCCCACATTGGTGGCATGCTCCTTACTGGAATAAAAGTCGGTGTAATCGCCAACTTTTACCGGCATGAGCATGTTAACATCTTTAACCGGGATAAGCGCTTTTTCTTTTAGCCGCTCATCGTTTTTTGCCTCTTCATTGGTTTCGTCGAAGATTTCCGCAATTCTGTCACGAACGGCGTTGGTCACAGGCTTACCCAGTGAAATAAAATCGTTGAGGTAGGATCTTCTGAAAACACCACGGTCGGTGATATTCAAACCGTCAAAATAACCTAAAATCGCTACACTTGAGAGGTCGATAACAGTATCGCCTATGCGGGTGGCAACAACAGGTTCATTACTACCGTATTGATAAATACCAAATGGTATGTTCTGTATGGGGAAATCCGAATCCTCCTTAACGCTGATCCAACTTTTTCGATTGGGATCATTAGCTTGGTCCATAAATAAATATATTTTTCAATAGTTTTTTGTTCCTCACTTTACTTAACGATTGCTTTTTAAACAATTGAGTTTAAGGTTAAAGTTTAAAGTTAGGTCTGCTCATCATCAAACCTGCTCAAATAATTCTATGTTTACTAATAGCTTTCAGGAGAATACCTGACAAACTGAGTACTCAACTTTAAACTAGTAACTTTAAACTATAAACTCAGAACTTGGAATGCCGAAAAAACAGAAATCTTTGATTTCATATTTTTTCGAGCATCCCCGCCTGAACAAATTCATTCGGACAGGCTCGAAAATTCATAAAAATCAGAGATTTTTGAATTTTCGGGACTTGAAACTCTATAAAGTCCCCCTGCTCTCCTGCTCCAGCTCAATAGCTTCAAAAAGCGCCTTAAAGTTACCTTTTCCAAAGGAACGGGCGCCTTTTCGCTGGATAATCTCATAAAAAACCGTTGGTCTGTCTTCAACCGGTTTGGAGAAGATCTGCAACAAGTATCCTTCATCATCACGATCGACCAGGATGCCCAAGTCCTTCAGTGAATTAAGTTCCTCATCTATGTTACCAACCCTGTCGAGTAAGGTGTCGTAATAGGTTGAAGGTACCCTTAGAAATTCGATGCCCCGGTTTCGCAGCTCGCTTACGGTTTCGATAATATTATCGGTAGCCAGAGCTATGTGCTGGACACCCGAATCCTTATAAAAATCGATATATTCTTCTATCTGTGACTTCTTTTTACCTTTTGCCGGTTCGTTAATCGGGAACTTGATGCGCTCGTTGCCATTGGTCATCACCTTACTCATCAGCGCGGTATATTCAGTGGAGATATCTTTATCGTCGAACGAAACAAGTTGCTGAAACCCCATGACATCGGCATAAAAGTTTACCCATTTGTCCATCTCGCCCCAGTTTACGTTGCCTACCATATGATCGACATACTTCAAGCCGACCTTACTGGTTTTATAATAGGGGTTCCACTCCCTAAAGCCGGGTAAGAAAGGACCATTGTATTTGCTGCGATCCACAAAAATATGCACGGTTTCACCATAAGTGTATATGCCTGAGCGTACAACCTTGCCATTTGCATCTTCTTCCTCGCGGGGCTCCATGTAGGGAACAGCCCCTCGTTTCACGGTTTCTTCGTATGATTTGCGGGCGTCATCCACCCACAGTGCAATGAATTTTACACCATCGCCATGTTTGTCAACATGTCTGCTTATGTCGGTATCGGGTTCGAGTGAGGTGGTGAATACCAGTCTGATCTTATCCTGCTGCAAAACATAAGAAACACGGTCTTTCCAGCCGGTTTCAAGGCCGGAGTAGGCTACCGGTTGAAACCCAAAAGCTGTTTGATAATAATAGGCTGCTTGCTTGGCATTCCCTACGTAAAATTCCACATAGTCCGTTCCATTGATCGGGAGAAAATCTTTGTCGCTCATATTGTTTTTATCTTTTTTAAATTCTTCTTGATAATTAATTTGTGATTGATCCAGTTCCTGCTTTCTTGAAACACCCTAAAAAGGCTGATTAATCTTCCATCCAGGATTTATAATAATCGGGGTCTTCGATTTCCATTGCTTGTTTTGTCAGCTTCAAAGGACGGAAGGTGTCGATCATCACAGCCAACTCTTCCGTTCCTTCTTTGCCAATGCTTTTCTCAACAGCTCCGGGATGGGGTCCATGTGGTATCCCTATGGGGTGAAGCGTAAACATGCCTTTCTCTACGTTTTTGCGACTCATGAAATCCCCATCAACGTAATATAACACTTCATCCGAATCCACATTACTGTGGTTATAGGGCGCCGGTATCGATTGCGGATGATAGTCATACTTACGGGGGACAAAAGCACACATAACAAAGTTATGCGCTTCAAAAGTTTGATGCACTGGCGGTGGCTGGTGGATGCGCCCGGTTATTGGCTCAAAATCATGTATTGAAAAGGCATACGGATAATGGTAGCCATCCCATCCTACCACATCAAAAGGATGTGAACCGTAATGGTATGGATAGATCATGTCATTTTTTTTGATCAACACCAGGAAATCACCTTTTTCGTCAAAGGTTTCAAGTTCCCGGGGTTCCCTTATATCCCGTTCACAATAAGGTGAATGCTCCATTAATTGACCGGCCCGGTTTACATATTTTTCCGGAAACCGGATAGGACTGAATGATTCAACGATCATCAGCCAATTATCGTTTGTTTTAAATTCAAGTTGATAGGGAACTCCCCGGGGAATGGACAAATGATCACCGTATGCAAAATCGATTTTACCATACATGGTTTTTAAAGTGCCTTCTCCCTGGTGCACAAAGATCATTTCATCGGCCGATGAATTCTTAAAAAAATAATCCTTCATCGATTCCTTGGGAGAAGCCATGTGTATGTGCAGATCATCATTGATCATCACCGGTTTCCGGCTTTTCAGATAGTCATCTTCCGGCCTTACCTTAAAGCCCATTAAACTGCGGTGCTGCATGTTTTTTTCCACAGCCACTTCGGGGGCTACCGACCAGGATTCATCGATTTTGATAACATGGGTCGGTGGATAATTGTGATAGGTAAGTGAGTAAGTATCGGAAAAACCTTCGGTTGAAACCAGTTGTTCGCTGTACAATTCCCCGTTTGGCTTACGAAATTGCGTATGCCGTTTATGTGGTATTTTACCTAATTTATGATAATGTGGCATAGTTTCTAATTTTTATTTAGAATGAATTAATATAGATTTATGCAAAAATATATTTATTTTGATGTATAACAATTGATTTGGATTTTGGTTGAAAATGTTATCGATATACCGGCATAACCGGAAAAATCCGGTGTAAATGAATACTTTTGTTCCCTTAAAACGATAGGATAACATTGAAAAAACAACATATCATATACGGAATACGGCCTGTAATGGAAGCCATTGAATCGGGCAAGGAGATTGATAAGGTTTTTATTCAAAAAGGCTTGAAGGGAAATTTATCGCGTGAATTGTTTCATGAGGTGCGTCAGCATGATATTCCTTTTGTATATGCACCTACCGAAAGGCTTAACCGGTTTACCCGAAGCAATCATCAAGGGGTGGTGGCGCTTATTTCGCCGGTTTCTTATCAATCGATTGAAGAGATTGTTCCAGGGCTTTTCGAAGAAGGCAAAACCCCGTATATACTGGTGCTGGATGGCATTACCGATGTGCGCAACCTTGGCGCCATTGTGCGAACAGCCGAATGTGCCGGCATAGATGCTGTGGTGGTGCCCGCAAAAGGCTCGGCGCAGATCAATGAAGATGCTGTAAAAACATCGGCAGGTGCATTGAACCGGATTCCCTTATGCCGGTCATCACGTTTGGAAAAATCCGTAGAGTTTCTGAAAGATAGCGGCTTAAAGATTTTTGCTGCTACTGAAAAAGGCCATAAAACATATTACGAAGCTGATTATACCGAACCGGCGGTGATCATTATGGGATCGGAAGAAAAGGGCATTTCCCCGAAAAACCTGGAATTGGCTGATGAACAATTGAAGATCCCCCTTGCCGGATCGATTGCCTCGCTCAATGTGTCGGTGGCTGCGGGTATCATCATTTTTGAAGGATTCAAGCAACGGATCGGGCAGGTGTAAAACTAATTGTTATACAGGTTGGCATCATTAGTCAGATTCTATCTTGTTTGGGAAATTTCCATTCTACTTTTATAAAAGCATGTTTTTTTGCAATGGTTTGTTAGCCGGTAATTGAAGGGTGATGTCTATACAAAACCTTTCTAAATAGACAACTAAAATGCTTTTTACTTTGGATTTCGGATGGGTTAATCTTTCGGTTTTATATATTTGCCGCCGAAAATTTCAGGGTGGAATTTGGTAATATCGAAACAAAGAATATACTTTTGCCCTGTTAATTAAATAACAATGTTATTTTAATAACATAAGCTAAACATTAAAAAATAAAACAGTGATGGATGTAGAAAAAATAATGCTCGACCTTGAAAAGAAACACCCCGGTGAGGTGGAGTATTTGCAAGCTGTACGTGAAGTGCTTGAGTCGATCGAAGAAGTTTACAACGAAAACCCCCAGTTTCAATCAGCAGGTATTGTTGAGCGTTTAATTGAGCCCGACCGTGTGCTTACTTTTAAAGTTCCGTGGGTGGATGATAATGGCAAAGTTCACGTGAACCTTGGCTACCGGGTGCAATTTAATAATGCAATAGGTCCGTATAAAGGTGGTTTGCGTTTTCACCCCAGTGTTAACCTCAGCATTTTGAAATTCCTGGGGTTTGAGCAGATCTTCAAGAATAGCCTCACAACCCTCCCGATGGGTGGTGGTAAAGGTGGTTCGGATTTTAACCCGAAAGGAAAATCCAATACCGAGATTATGCGTTTTTGCCAGTCATTTATGCTGGAACTCTGGAAACTGATCGGCCCCGAAACCGATGTGCCTGCCGGTGATATTGGCGTAGGTGCCCGCGAGATAGGATACTTGTATGGTATGTACAAAAAACTGGCTCGTGAGCACACCGGTGTTTTAACCGGCAAAGGTGTTAATTGGGGTGGTAGCTTAATACGTCCTGAAGCAACCGGTTTTGGTACCGTTTATTTCGCCAATGAGATACTGAAGAACAAAGGCATGGATTTTAAAGGTAAAACCGTTACCGTATCCGGATTTGGTAATGTTGCATGGGGAGCCGTTCAAAAGGTTAATGAACTGGGTGGTAAAGTTGTTACCCTTTCAGGCCCTGATGGTTATGTTTACGATCCCGAGGGTATTACCGGCGAAAAAGTGGATTACATGCTTGAGCTAAGAGCTTCCAACCAGGATATTGTAAAACCCTATTCCTATGAATTCCCGAATGCTCAGTTTTTCGAAAACAAGCACCCGTGGGAAGTAAAATGTGATGTAGCGCTGCCCTGCGCAACCCAGAACGAGCTTAACAAAGAAGACGCTGAACACTTGGTTAACAGCGGTTGTATATGCGTTGCCGAAGGTGCCAACATGCCATCGACTCCTGAAGCCATTGAGGTATTGCAGGAAGCTAAAGTTCTCTTTGCCCCGGGTAAAGCTGTAAATGCAGGTGGTGTTGCCGTATCCGGTCTCGAAATGACCCAGAACTCCAGCAAGCTGAATTGGTCAGCCGACGAAGTAGATGCCCGCCTTCACAAGATCATGGCCGACATCCACAGTGCTTGTGTTAAGCACGGAACCGACGCCGAGGGTTATGTGAATTACGTGAAAGGAGCCAACGTTGCAGGCTTCCTTAAAGTGGCCAATTCTATGCTCGATCTTGGTGTTGTTTAAGCCCGTTATTTCAACTTACTATATCCTAAATTGAGCGATTCTCACTCACGATAAAGAAATTGTATGCTTTTCACCTTATCCATTCGGTGAAAAGCAACAATTTCTAAATCGGGATTATACCTAAGTAAAGCGATTTTTTACTGCGTTCAAATCGCTTAACTTAGGTATATAAAAACTCTCCTTCGGGGGAGTTTTTTTGTTTAAATCGATTATAAATTCTTAAAGGATTCGAAATTTTAAAATGTATGGTTATTTTTGTTACCCTCAAATCCTTGGATAATGAATTATTTTGAGGTGATAAAATCTTGAAAAGCATATAATCAACTGAAATTAGCGGAGGTATTATGGCCAATTTGTCAACCAGTTATATGGGAATGGAGCTGAAAAATCCACTTATTGTCGGAAGCTCAGGTTTAACCAATTCGGTAAAAAATGTAAAGGAGATCGAAGAAAAGGGAGCAGGTGCGGTAGTATTAAAATCGCTCTTTGAAGAACAGATCCGTTACGAAACCAGCAAAACCATGGGGCAGGATGAACCTTCAAACCTATACCCCGAAGCTCTCGATTACATTAGCAATTACTCCCGTAAGCACAAGGTTGATGAGTATCTTGACCTGATCAAGCAGTGCAAAAAGGAAGTTTCCATCCCGGTAATAGCCAGTATTAATTGTTATACATCGGAAGAATGGATAGCTTTTGCCAAGCAAATTGAAGAAGCCGGTGCCGATGCGCTGGAGCTCAATGTGTTTATTCTGCCTTCCGATTTCGAAAAAGAAGGTAAAGATAACGAGGCTGTCTATTTCGACATCCTGGACCAGGTGAAGAAGAAAACGCGCTTACCTGTGGCCCTAAAGATCAGTTATTATTTTTCGAGCCTCTCAAAAACTACGCTGAAACTATCCTGGGCCGGTGCCGATGCTATCGTTCTTTTCAACCGCTTTTTTTCACCCGATATCGATATCGACAATTTAAAAGTAAAAGCCGGCCATATATTCAGTACCCCTGAAGAATTATCTATTTCACTGCGCTGGGTAGCCATGCTTTCCGATCGTTTGCATTGTGATGTGGCCGCTTCAACCGGCATTCATGATGGAAAAGCAGCTGTAAAACAATTACTGGCCGGCGCCAAGGCCGTGCAAGTGGCATCGACCCTTTATAAAAACGGTTTTGATCAAATCCCAAAAATTGTCTCGGAAATCAATGAATGGCTCGATAAACATAATTACGAGAATCTTGCTGATGTGATTGGAAAGATGAGTTATAAGAAAACAACCAACCCTGCAGCCTATGAACGGGCACAGTTTATGAAACATTTTGCGGGTATTGAGTAGATACGAAACAAAAAAGCCGGTTTAACCGGCTTTTTTAATCTTCATCTTTTCCGGGCAGCAAAGGTACAAACCTGAATCCACCCCAACTTTTTTCAATAATTTCTCCTTCCTGCGATTTATCGAGCGTTATCATATGCTGCAGATCGCTGCTGCCAATGGGAATAACCATTCTTCCTCCGGGCTTCAACTGATCTATTAATGCTTGTGGAGTTCCTTCACTGCCAGCTGTAACAATTATCTTATCGAAAGGCCCATAGGTGGGTAAACCTTTGTATCCATCACCATAAAAGACTTTAATCCTGTAGCTAAGCTTTTCGGCGTTTTTCTTCGCTTTTTGATAAAGCGCCTTGTGTCGTTCAACGGTATAAACTCTTCCGCCCAGCTCTTCGATGATGCAAGCCTGGTAGCCTGAGCCGGTTCCAACCTCAAGAACTTTTTCACCCTTTTGCACATTAAGCAGTTCCGTCATAAAGGCTACGGTATAAGGCTGTGATATGGTTTGACCTTCCCCTATGGGAAAAGGTTTATCTTCATAGGCAAATTTCAGAAAGGACGAATCGAAAAACAGGTGCCTTGGAATCTTGTCCATTGCTTCAAGTACGCGCTCATCTTTAATTCCCTTCCTTCTGATCGCATCGATCAACTGACGTCGTAATCCTTTGTGCTTGTAACTATCTTCCATGTATAACTTGATTTAAACCCAAATTGAGCGATTCTCGCTCACGGCCTGCCCCGAAACATCGGGGATAAAGAAATTGTAAGCTTTTCACCTCACCCATTCGGTGAAAAGCAACAATTTCTAAATCGGGATTATACCTAAGTAAAGCGATTTTTTCCCGATTAGTCGGGATTCAAATCGCTCAACTTAGGTTAAACAATGCCATTTATCATTCGCTATTTGAGCAGGTGCGAAATTAGCATTTTAAGCTTAAACTTGTAAAACGCGATGTAATGCATTGAGATTGCATAAGTTGAGGTTTCGCAAGAATGAGAGTATAGCGTTGGCCTTTATTCCTGGATTTTTCCTCTGCCGTTATTAATAAACTTTAAGCTCATGACGGGCAGTTGACCGAAAAAAATTACTTTTGCACAAAACTCAAGGACAGTTATATGCTACGTATAGGAGTACTGGGAGCCGGCCACCTTGGTAAAATCCACCTCAAATGTATTAAAATGATCGAAAGCTTTGAGCTGGTTGGTTTTTACGATACCGATAAAAATACTGCCGAACAGGTTGAGCAGGAGTTTTATGTGACCCGCTACGAAACCATTGATGAGCTGATCAATGATGTGGATGTTATTGATATTGTAACTCCCACCATTTCTCATTTTGATAATGCAGCCAATGCATTGCGGAAATCCAAACATGTATTTATTGAAAAGCCGGTGGTTGCTTCGCCCAAGGAGGCTGAGGATTTGATCAAACTGGCCGATGAAGCAAATGTGAAAGTACAAGTTGGTCATGTTGAGCGTTTCAACCCGGCGTTTATAAGTGCTTTCCCGCAACTCGACAAGCCCATGTTTATCGAGGCCCACCGCCTGGCTGAATTCAATCCCAGGGGAACCGATGTGCCGGTGGTATTGGATTTGATGATACACGATATCGACATCGTGCTGAGTGTGATCAAATCACCGGTGAAAAAGGTAAGCGCCAGCGGAATTCCGGTTGTGAGTGATACCCCTGACATAGCTAACGCCCGTCTTGAATTTGCCAATGGGGGTGTTGCCAACCTCACGGCCAGTAGAATTTCCCTTAAAAATATGCGGAAAGTACGTTTTTTCCAGCGCGATGCCTATGTCTCGGTTGACTTTCTTAAAAAGGCGGTGGAAGTAGTGAGAATGGAAGATCTGAAAGGAATGGAACCGGGTCCGTTGGATATGGTTTTTGATCTTGGAGAAGGTAAGGGTTCCAAAAAGATATTGATCGACCGGCCTGAGGTTCAGCCTATTAACGCTATTCAAACGGAGCTGGAAAGTTTTGCCGTAGCCATAAATACTAATACAGCTCCACCAGTGACTATTGAAGATGGTTACAACGCATTGAATATCGCTTATCAGATCATTGATAAGTTCAAATTTCCGGTGGATAAAGGGATTGATTAATAAAACAAAACCTGTGAAAAGCCATTCTTCAGTAAGTTAAATTTGCCAGCAACCATGAATGATAAATATTATATTGATAAACCACGATTTGCCGGAAACTCCGGGAGCAATATAAAATCACCGGGATCGTTCGAAAAATTACTACCTTATTAGCATGGGACGTATTATGTATTCAATTCGGTTTTTATTCGGTATTTGTGTTCTGGCTATAGCAGTGTTGGGGTGTGAGAAACAGGATCCCATCAAGTCAGTACCTTCTTTTATCAGGGTTGATTCGTTATGGCTAACGCCTGAGTCGGGTCAGGGAACAGCTTCACATAATATTACCGATGCCTGGATATATATCGACGATCAGTTTTTGGGGGCTTATGAATTGCCGTTGACCGATGTACCTGTTTTGAAAGGCGGAGAAAACGAAATAATGTTTTTGCCGGGTATTGAAATGAATGGTATTTCGAATACGCGGGTACCCTATCCGTTTTTTGAACCCATCCGGAAAAATGTTAACCTGATAAGGGATAGCGTATATGTGCTCGATGAAACCGACGTGGAGTATAAGCAAAATACAGTTTTTAAGTGGATAGAAGATTTTGAAGGAGGAATACCCACTTTCGATACCACCATTCGCAGTAACACCACCATCAGGGTTACCGATGAGGCGGGTAAAAAATTCCATTATCCCGGTGAATCAAACAGTTACTCGGGTGTGGTGAAGCTAACCCAGGACACCACTTTCTTTGAAATCATCTCGAAGGATGAATATGAATTACCCGGCGAGGGTGACTATGTTTTTTTGGAGCTTAATTTTAAAACCGATATTGAATTTACGGCAGGGGTTTTTGCCAATTCATCCTTTTCGAAAGAGCAGAAGGCCATATTGGTGATAAACCCTACGGATACCTGGAAAAAGATATATATTAATCTAACCCATTCAGTGAGTACTTCACAAGAGGCGGGCGATTTCAGTATTTATTTCAGCGGATCAATTCCACCTGATCTGCAACAAGCCGAAGTGCTGATTGATAACTTAAAATTGCTACATTTATAACCTATGAACAGACGATTGCAGGTTACAAAATACGTTACACTGGATATTCTCTCGGCTATCATAGCATGGAGCTTGTTTTTTCTGTATCGTAAAATGGCTGTGGAACCCAATTTTGATAAAGGAATCCAGCAGGCGCTTTCCGATCCTAATTTCTTTAAAGGCATTATATTCATACCTGCATTCTGGCTGGTGCTTTATGTGATGATGGGCACCTACAGGCGTATTTATCGTAAATCGCGCCTGGGCGAACTTGGGCAAACGCTTTTAATTACGCTTATCGGAGTGATCATCATCTTTTTTGCGCTCATCCTTGATGATATCATCGTGTCATATAAATCATATTACCGTTCATTTTTTATTCTTTTCGGATTACATTTCCTCTTCACCTATAGTT
This sequence comes from Bacteroidales bacterium, assembly GCA_021740045.1. Taxonomy (GTDB): domain Bacteria; phylum Bacteroidota; class Bacteroidia; order Bacteroidales; family JAIPAP01; genus JAIPAP01. The sequence continues at coordinate 9,370 of JAIPAP010000071.1, read as the reverse complement.
TTAGGTTAATACTGACCACCATAACCGCCCACCGGATTCATAATAAAATTATCGGTTTTAATACCGTGATCGTAGGGGGGAATGGAAATGCCGTTAAAGTTTATAACGATATCGAAAATCAGGTCAAATCATCGGGTAACCGGTTTATTGGTTTTGTGAATGCTTTTTCTCATAACGACTATCCGCTGGCGAAATATTTAAAACACCTGGGAAGCTATAAAGATCTTCACCGCCTAATAAATGAGAATAATGTGGAGGAAGTGATCGTTGCCATTGAGCGCCGTGAGCACGAAACCATAGAGCATATCATTGCCGAACTGGAAGACACAAATGTAGTGATCAAGGTAATTCCCGAAATGCAGGATTATATTCTGGGTACGGTTAAAACCACCTCCATCTTTCATACCCCGCTTATCGAGATCAGTCCCGATTTAATGCCCGCCTGGCAGCAATCGCTCAAAAGAATTTTTGATATAGTGGCTTCCATTATTGCCATGATCATCCTGATACCTTTTTACATTTTTGTGGCGGTAGGTGTAAAGCTTTCTTCACCCGGTCCAATTATTTATTCGCAGCAGCGAATTGGGAAAAACGGCCGGCTGTTCTTCATGCATAAATTCCGCTCCATGTATTGCGATGCCGAAAAGGACAATGTGCCCAAGCTTTCATCCACGAACGATAAACGTATCACTCCATTCGGGCTGTTTCTGCGTAAGGTTCGCCTTGATGAAATTCCCCAGTTTTATAGTGTTTTAAAAGGCGATATGTCGTTGGTAGGGCCCAGGCCTGAGCGCCAATATTTCATTGATCAGATTATTAAAAGAGCCCCCCATTATCGTTTGCTGCACAAGGTAAAGCCCGGCATTACTTCCTGGGGGCAAGTGAAATTCGGTTATGCCGAAAACGTGGAAGAAATGGTGGAACGCCTCAAATACGATATCCTTTACATCGAAAATATGTCGCTGGCCATGGATTTTAAGATTCTTATATACACTGTGTTGATCATTGTTCAGGGGAGGGGAAAATAGAGACTTGCCTGAGCATAAGTCTTTTGTCTGAAAGCCCACGGTAACCTGATTCCGTGTATTGTCACTTTCACGGTAAGCGCCATACGCCCGGCATTAAATTTTTGAAATAACAATGGGTTGTAGCAATATTTCGCCTCATAAAGCATTGGCGAAGGGTGATCAAATCGCTCCATTCTCAATCATCTGAACAATTAGTTCTATATTGGCATCTCTACCGTCGGGGTCGTATTCTTTTTTAAGATTATAGCCGAAAATGCGCGCAAAAGATTGCCAGAAAAAGGCCATAAAATTACCACGAAGTTCTTCTACCAAATGATACGAAGTGTTTCCTGTTTCCCGGTCGATAAGCTTTAACAGGATGCGTCCTTGTGTGAAGGTTAATTTTTTGAGATCTCCCTCAAACTCGTCACGGATTTCCTGTTCGGCTTGCCGCATCAACTTGCGTTGTTCGGATTCGGATTTTCCCCTCATCTTTTTTTCGTATTTTTTAAGCTTAATGGCTGCAAGCTTGGCATAGGGATATACTTTTTTAACATGCCTTACCAATTTATTAAAGCGCTTTCGCTCGCGGCGATTATCGAAAGTTAGTGGTGGAAATACCGCTACCTCTTGAAGTTGAATAAATGGAATAGTGTCTCCCTCCATTATTGTTGCTTGGGTAACCTTCTCGGCCTTTTTCTGGGTAATGAGCCGTATGGTTCCATGTGTCTCCTGGCTAAAGGCTCCAAGAGATATAAGGAGAAAGAATATACTCAGGAATTTTTTCATAATTGCCGGTACAAAATCAACTTCTATGCCTAAACGATTTACCCTTTCATTTTGTATCTTATGATACCGAAACTTAGCCATAAAAAAATCCTGCCGTCTGGGCAGGATTTTCAAAGTTTATCGTTTAATGCAAAGGTTATTCAGGCTTATAGAACGGCAATTTTACAATTTTTGCTTTTACCAGTTTCTTACGGATCTTGATATAGATCTCCGTGTCTCTTTTAGCAAATTCGGTTTTCACATAGCCCATTCCTATGGCTTTTTTTAGTGTGGGCGACATAGTTCCCGAAGTAACTTCCCCTATCGGATTCCCAGTGGCATCGCAAATTTCATAATGCTGCCGCGGAATACCTTTTTCAATCATTTGGAAACCTTTAAGCTTACGTGAAACTCCTTCCTGCTTTTGTTTTTCGAGCGATTCACGGTTAATGAAGTTATTCCCATCAACAAATTTGGTAATCCATCCCAAACCGGCTTCAATGGGTGATGTAGTATCGGTTATATCGTTTCCGTAGAGGTACAAGCCGGCTTCAAGGCGCAGTGTATCGCGGGCTCCAAGACCTACCGGCTTGATGCCATATTCTTCTCCGGCTTCAAATATGGCTTTCCATAAGTTGGGGCCGGCGGCATTCAGGAAATAAAGCTCAAATCCTCCTGAGCCTGTATAACCCGTACGCGACACTAATATATTATTCTGCCCTGCAATATTAATATAGGCAAAATGGAAGAATTTGATGGAGGATAAATCATAATTGGTAAGCTTTTCCAAAACCTTTTCGGCTTTCGGGCCCTGAACCGCAAGTTGCGCAATCTCATCGGAAGCATTGTGGAGCTTGGCTCCGTTAATGTTTTGGCGGTTTACCCAATCCCAATCCTTCTCAATATTGGCGGCATTTACAACCATCATGTACTTTTCCGGATCGATGCGATAAACCAGGAAATCATCAACAATACCATCCTTATCGTTTGGTAAGCAGGTATATTGAGCCATGCCATCTTCAAGGCGTGCTACGTCATTTACCGTAAGCCGCTGGACCAGCTCGAAAGCTTTGGGCCCTTCAACAAAAAATTCGCCCATATGCGAAACATCAAATACACCAACATGGTTCCTTACGGCCTCATGCTCAGCAGTTACTCCTTCGTATTGCAATGGCATATTGTAGTTGGCAAAGGGGACGATGCGTGCACCTAACTTTTTGTGGATCGAAGTAAAAACTGTATCTTTCATTTTATCACTTTTGATTTGGATGAGTTTGGCGCAAATGTATAAAAAATGCAACAGTTCAACCGGAGATGTTTATAACTGTGAATAAATTATTTTAATTTTTGATTTGGATTAAAAAATAAATTATATATTTGCCTGCTTCGAACAATGATGGAATTTGAGGGTTAATTGGGGTAACGTCATAATTTTCTGCAATGATTTAGCGTTTAAAAATTTAAAGCGTATTGCGGGGAGTTTAAAAGTTTTCTATATTTGCAGATGATTAGCAATTTTCCCTTTAATTTCTTGATGTAAAACAAAGGATAAAAATTAGAGAAGGATAGTAGTAAACGGATAATTTATTTGCCCTCAATGCGTTAAAACATTGATAGAGAGAGGGGAGCTCACTATAATGTAAATTGGGGAATAAATTCAAAGAGATTTCAAAAAATGAGATGTTCCATTACATTTCTCCAATCGTAAATAATTTAAAATCAAATTTCGTAAGCGTTTATGTATGATATTATTGAATTGAATAACAAGTTGGTATCTGAGCTAAAGGAGATTGCGCAAGAGCTCAACATCCCTAAAGTAGAGGGATTAAAGAAGCAGGATTTGATATACAAAATTCTGGACCACCAAGCGTTAAATCTTACCACCGAGTCTTCGGAAGGGGATAAAAAATCCTCTAAAAAATCAACCCGTCAGCGTCACAGACGAACCAAGACATCAGAATCTTCTGAGGAAAGCTCAGCATCTACCACCAAGAAGGAGGAAGAAGCTCCTTTAGAGAAAAAAGCACCGGTTCAGGAGACAAAGGCCAAGGCAGAACCTGAACAAAAGCCGGAGGAAAAGAAGAAGTTGCGCAGAGGACCTGGCAGGCCGCGTAAAATCGAAAGAGAGGAGACTAAGAAGCAGACTGCGGAACCTGAAGCCGAGCAAAGAGTTTCGAAACCTTCAAACTCCCAAGCTTCCGAGGAAACCGGAAGCCAAACACAAGCACAATATTCCGAGCGGCACCAGCGGGGTTCCTCTTCTTATCGTAGTCGTCAACAGCAACATCAGGATGAGTTCCCCTTCGAATTCGAAGGAATTATCGAGTCTGAAGGCGTGCTGGAAATTATGCCCGATGGTTATGGCTTCCTGCGTTCTTCCGATTACAATTACCTGAATTCCCCTGATGATATTTATGTATCGCAGTCGCAGATCAAGTTGTTTGGTTTAAAGACCGGCGATAACGTTCGCGGAAGCATCAGGCCCCCGAAAGATACGGAGAAGTACTTTCCCCTGATTAAGGTAGTTTCCATTAATGGCAGGGACCCCGAAGAGGTTCGCGACCGCATTCCCTTCGATTATCTAACGCCATTATTCCCGGAAGTGAAATACAAGCTTACAGGCCATAAGCAGGAAAATCTTTCCACCCGTATTATCGATATGTTTACGCCCATCGGTAAAGGACAGCGTGGATTGATCGTGGCACAACCGAAAACCGGTAAAACCACCATTTTAAAAGATATGGCCAATGCCATTGCTTCCAATCACCCCGAATCGTACCTCATTGTGCTATTGATTGATGAGCGTCCCGAGGAGGTTACTGATATGGCCCGCAGTGTAAAAGGTGAAGTAATTGCTTCTACTTTTGATGAGCCGGCCGAACGCCATGTTCGTATAGCCAATATCGTGCTGGAGAAAGCCAAGCGCATGACCGAATGTGGCCATGATGTGGTCATATTGCTCGACTCGATTACGCGCCTGGCACGAGCCTATAACACCGTATCGCCGGCATCGGGTAAGGTGCTTTCGGGTGGTGTTGAAGCCAACGCATTGCAGAAGCCCAAACGTTTCTTTGGTGCAGCGCGGCAGATCGAAAACGGCGGATCATTAACCATTATATCCACTGCGCTTATCGATACCGGTTCAAGAATGGACGAAGTGATCTTCGAAGAATTTAAAGGTACCGGTAACATGGAGCTTCAACTCGATCGTAAGCTTTCCAACAAGCGTATCTATCCGGCTATCGATATTGTGGCATCAAGCACACGTCGCGAAGACCTGTTGCTGCCAAAAGATATGTTGCAACGTATCTGGATACTCAGGAATCATCTTGCCGACATGAATTCACTGGAAGCCATGGAATTCCTCAAGGATAAGATGAAATTTACTCAAACCAACGAAGAATTCCTGGTATCGATGAATAGCTAATAAATTTTACTGATCATATAAAAGCTCTTCGTTTTAGGCGAAGGGCTTTTTTTTATGCTGTTTTTTATTGGCTTTTTGGACGGTAACGCCTGCTATCAAACGGAATGTACCGGTGACTTGAACATATTCATGTATATGATTGTAAGTATTATAGCCTAAGTTTTCCGATAATAACTTTGAATTGACTAACATCGGGAAACAAGGCTTAAACATTAGGCATGATGCAAAACAGAGTCACAGGGAACAAAAATACCGGATGGTTGCCTCCTTTTCTCTGGAAGTATAAATGGGCTTTACTGATTGCTGCTATGCTCGGAGGAATTGTAGCTTATTCCGCCACTTTATTTGTTCCCAATAAGTACGAGGCTACTGCGGTGGTCTATGCGGCCGGTGGAGGCTCTGACAATCAGATGGTCATGAAACAGGGTAATACCCTTATTTTACTTCAGTTTCTCAAATCATCCTTTCTTCGCGACCGGGCTATTGAGGCGTATAACCTGGTAAACCATTATGATATCGACACCGGAAACGCTCAAGGCAAAGCGACTCTAATACAGCGCTATACCAGTAACGTAAATTTCGAACGAACCCTTTATAAATCAGTTCGGATAAAAGTAACAGATAAGGATCCGGAGTTTGCCGCCCGACTGGCCAATGGAATTGTGAGATTGAGTAATGACGTTAAAAAACACATCATTTCAACCAATAAGAAAGAAAACCTGCAAGCAATTGCTCAAAACTACCATGATAAGCAACAAGAGGTCGATTCACTAGCCGAAGATTTAAGGGCATTTAACCAGCAAGCTACCACCCAAGCCCTGGCAAAATTAAATGGCAGACTAAAGGAGGTAAAGGATGATATTCATCATCTGCGGACAAATCTTCGCAACATCCGTGAGAAGCTAAGGATTCATGACCTTAATCATCATCTCGACCAGGCCAAAGAGCGGTATAATCAAGCAAAATCGAAATATCAGCTGGAAGAAGGGAAACTTGCAGCTTACCGGAAAGAATTACCGGCCGGTGATTCTGCAGTTATCCATGTTGAAGCTTCGGTTCAAGGGCTAAAAAGCCAACTGCAAGAGCTCGAGGAAAGGCTTAAAACATATAGCAAACATGAAGATCGTTATAATAAGCTAATTCAGGATCTTGCACTCAAGCTGGAGTTGCGAAATAATCTGGAAAAGCGCATTGCCACACTGTCTAATTCCTTTGAACCCACTGTTGAAAGCATTGAAATACTTACAAAAAAGAAAAAACTCAATGCTGAAATGGAAAGGCTTAAACAATTAAAGAAAAAATACGAACAGGCAATAGCTTTGTTTGAAAAACCCCAGCGGGCTGCATATATGGTGAGCCGGGCTGTAAGCAATCCCGAGCCGGTATCGCCAAAAACCTTGCTTATAACCCTGGCTGGAGCTGTCTTAATGTTCCTGCTTACCCTTGGCGTGTTACTGGTACGGAAACATAAGCTGCCCGCTTCCTCATGAACCGCCTTGTTGCACATAAAGGAATAATATTTTCCGGACTTGTTATAAGCCTTTACGCATTATTAATCTTCTTTGCCGTTTATGATAGTTCATTGTATTTGAAGATAGCCGCAATCGGAATACCCTTCTTATTTCTTGCTGTATACCTGGCCCTTTATTATCCCTACTGGTACATACTACTGCTGGTGGTTTTGTTGCCATTATCATTAAATCTTGAAGATATCGGTATGGGTGCGGGGATAAGCCTGCCGGGGGAGGTTATGGTGATGCTAATGGCCTTACTGATGATTATAAACCTTTTGAGCGGCTATCAATTTAGTCCGGATATTTTAAGACATCCGGTAACCATCGCCATTGGATTGAACTTGCTTTGGATGTTAATTACCTCGATAACCAGCACCATGCCTGTTATTTCGGCCAAATACCTGGTGATGCGAATAGCCTTTATATTGGTGTTTTACCTGTTTATTGCCCAGATACTGGGAACCGTAAAAGGAATCACCGCATTTTTCTGGCTCTATGGAGCAACACTGCTTATCGTGATTATTTATACCCTACTCAGGCATGCCCAGTTTAATTTTATTCAACAAGTTAATGCCTATGTTCCCAAGCCTTTCTTTAAAGATCATACCATTTATGGAGCTTGCGTGGCTATGGTGTTGCCGTTTTTCGCCGGCCGTGTTTTTATGTCTTTCAAAAACCGTTTAATGCCCGGCCCTCTAGCTCTTTTCGTGCTTCCATTCCTATTGGCAGGAGTGATTTTTTCTTATTCAAGGGCGGTTTGGTTGAGCATCGCACTGATCATGATAGGGGCCCTGGTTTTGATCTTGAAAATCCGGATGAAATACCTAATTGGGGCATTATTGCTGGCTGTCGCCATCGGTTTTTATTATAAAGAACCCCTTATGTACAAAGTTAAAAATGTTCAAAGTGAACGGGGATCTGATATAGAGGAGCATGCCAGCTCCATTGTGAACATACAAAGTAGCGCCTCCAACAAGGAACGAATAAACCGGTGGGAAGCAGGACTTGACATGTTTTTCGAAAAACCGGTAATGGGTTTTGGACCCGGAACATATCCGTTTCAATATGCCCGGTTTCAGGATAAGGAATTGATGACCCGTATCAGTACTTATTTTGGTGATAAAGGAGGTGTCCATTCGGAATACCTAAAACCATTATCCGAATCGGGGTTGCCGGGTTTTATAAGCTTTGTGGCGATCATCCTGTTAACCATAACCAGAGGGGTTAAGGTAGTTTATAATAGCAAGGATAGATCGGTTCGCATATTGGCAGCAACCATAATTCTTGGACTTACAACTTATTATATACACGGATTTTTCAATTTTTTTCTTCATACCGATAAAGCAGCAGTACTTTTTTGGGGAATGACAGCTTTTATCGTCACCTTGGATATTAAATACGGGAAAGATAAAAACATTTCCTTTTAAATTGATGTTAAGGTAGTTACAAAAGGTTTAGCAATTATGAAGCATTCTGTTGATAGTTATATATTAACGCGTGATGAACAAGCCATTATTAATTCATTGCTATATTTCGACCTTTTTGACCACCCTTTGACCTATGAAGAGCTATGCCATACCAGCAAATTAAACGGATTGTCGCAACAGCATTTCAATCGTTTCATCAATAATCTTCATTCAAAAAAACTTATTGCCAGCAAGGGGAATTACTATTTTTTAAAAGGAAAAGAGCAGATAGTGGAGAATAGGCAAAAAGAAAATAAAAGGGTACGGCATTATTTCAGTATAGCCCGTGTAATTGCCCGTATTATTAATTCTTTTCCTTTTGTAAGAGGTGTTTTTGTTTCCGGATCACTTTCCAAAATGCGGGCTGCCCACGATGGTGATATCGATTTTTTTATCATTACCGAACCTGGTAGATTATGGATCAGCCGCAGCTTACTGATGATTTTCAAAAAAATTTTTCTGTTAAATTCCTATAAATATTTCTGCTTGAACTATTTTGTCGATACTGAATCAATGGAATTTGAAAATAAAGATCTTTATACAGCAACGGAGATTGATACACTTATTCCTTTATACAACAAAGAATTATACCATGAATTCATGCGGCAAAATAAATGGATAAGCCGGTACTATCCCAATTTCCCTATGCACGATGATCATAAACCTATAAGTACCGGGAATAATTGGTTTAAAATTATTTTCGAAAGTATTTTCAATAACCGATGGGGAGAGCAACTGGACACTTATTTGATGAACAAAACCCTATCTTATCGCAAAAAGAAATTTTCATGGATGGATAAAGATCGTTTTAACACGGCATTCATCACTAAGAAGAATATGTCGAAGCATCATCCCAATGATTTCAGGGAAAGAATATTAATAGCCTACTGTGAAAAACAGGTTGACTTTGAAAAGCGTCATAAGATCAAATTATCGGATCGTTCCAAAAAACAAGCTTCAAAGCCGTGTTACATGAAAAATGCAGCTTCAGGATGAAAACAGATCAAAATACCCACATAGTTGACTATTACCGAAAGGTTGCCAAGCATTTTGACGAAGATGCACAATTGTTTGAAGAGCGCTATGAAGAAAATCCCGTTTTGCAAAAGATCAGGGGAGAATGCAGGAAACATACTGAAAATTATGATTTTAACAAAGCACGTGAGATACGCAACGGCCCCCGCATTG